>JBBRMX010000209.1:0-6486 GCA_038230615.1 Thermomicrobiales bacterium
AAAAATCGTTCATCCACCGCTGATAGGTCGTCGTGAGGTCTTGCCGCATCGGGCCGAGCGCGACCTGCTCACCCGTAATATTGATGACGGGCTGCTGTGCTGCGTCGGTCACTCTGCGGCGGTTCCGGCTTCGTCCCACCGCCCGATATTGCGGTACTTCACGTAGCGGTCGGCAAGCAGGCGGTCATGGTCGAGTGCGGCACCAGTACCATACATTCTGTCTATTGTGGACAATTGCGCCTCAATCGCATTGCCGACGGCATCAATGGCGCGGAGCGGGTCCTCGTGCGCGGGGGTCGGTTCGGGGATAACGGCGTCCACAACCCCGAAGATACCCGATTCCGCGCCCGTCACGCGCATTGCGGCGGCGACCTCGCGCTTTTGCTCCGGCGGCAACTTGAGGATACTCGCGGCGGATTCCGGGGGTGCGACCGCGTAGATCGCGTTTTCCATCATCAACACGCGGTCGGTCGCGCCGATAGCGAGTGCGCCGCCGCTGCCGCCCTGCCCGATTACGACCGAGATCGTCGGCACGCGCAGCGCGAGCATTGTCGCAATGCTCTCCGCGATTGCCCACCCTTGCCCGCGCTCCTCGGAAGGCAAACTGGGGTCGGCGGCAGGCGTGTCAATGAACGACAGGAGCGGGAAACCGAACTTTTCCGCGTGTGCCATGAGCCGTGCCGCCTTGCGATACCCTTCTGGGCGGGGCATCCCGAAGTTCTGCTTCACATTCTCTTTCGCGTCTGCACCGCGCTGATGCCCGATCACGACTACGGTGCGCCCATTGAACCGCGCAATGCCGCCAACCAGTGCGGCATCGTCCCCGAACATGCGGTCGCCGTGTAGCGGGAGAAAATCGGCACACAGCGCGTTGATGTACGCCAGTGTACGCGGGCGGTCACGATGCCGCGCACGCTCGACACGCTCCCAGACGATTTCGGGATCCAGAGCGTCAGATTTTGGCGTAGTCTGCGGCAGGCTCACGCAGGGGTTCCCTTTCGGCGTCGGCGCGTTCGGCATCCACGGGTGTCGGGGTGAGACGGGGCATGCAGTAGAGGGCAAGCAGCGATGCCAGCGTTTGCCGCAACTCGCGGCGCGATACCACGCCGTCAATCATGCCGTGTTCCATCTGGAATTCGGCGGTCTGGCAATCGTCGGGCAATTTCTTCTTCATGATCTGCTCGATCACGCGCTTCCCCGCGAAGCCGATCATCGCCCCCGGTTCTGCGAGCATCACATCCGCAACCGTCGCGTACGATGCGGTCACGCCGCCGTAGCAGGGGTCGGTCAGCACCGATATGTGCGGCAGTCCCGCCGCACCGAGGCGATTGATCGCGGCGGTCGTCTTCGCCATCTGCATGAGCGAGAACAACCCCTCCTGCATCCGTGCGCCACCGGAGGCATTGAAAGTAACGAGCGGTAGCCGTTCCACAATGGCGCGTTCCGCCGCCCGCGCCAGTTTTTCGCCGTAGACGCTGCCCATTGTCGCCCCGAAGAAATCAAAATCAGCGATAGCGACTGCGGCAGGGACGCCCTCTATCGCGCCATACCCTGTCACGAGAGCTTCGCTGCTCGCGGATTTGGCGCGGGCGGCGGCGAGTTTGTCGGCGTACGGCTTGTCGCCCGCGCCGAAATGGAGCGGGTCAGTCGGTGTGACCCCCGCATCCCACTCCGCGAACGAACCGTCGTCGAATGTGTACGAGACGCGCAACTGCGCCGAGATACGATGATGGTAGCCGCATTTCGGGCAGACATGTTGGTTGTCTTCCAGTTCCTTCACATAGAGTGGCTCTTTGCAGCGCGGGCAGGCGACCATAATCGTCGTCGTGCCGCCTTCCGGGACCGGAGCCAGTTCAGGTTTGAATTTCGAGGCGAGATCGTCGCCATGCGCCCCACGGCGAAAGAGCCGGTTCATCTGTATCTCCGTCCCCCGTTGTTGCGTCGCACTGCGCCGGGTACCCGACCGGAACGCGACCGCCGCGCCCCGTTCCCTCGTCATCCCCCCGGTATCGTCCTGTTCATCCCCGCACACAACGCGGATAGTTCGCAGAATAACATAAAGTGCGGAGAGATTGCACGCGGGCGGCAAGATGTGTATACTCCGTTCGATGCGCGTGTCGCGCCCTGCGGCATGGCGAAAGGGGAACACATGATGGCGAACGCACGAACTCAGCGGTCTTCCGGCACACTGTCCGGGAGGCATTTTTTTTGCCGCACGGGGGCAACACGATGAGCGCGACGATCCCGCAGGGGCAATCGCTCGTTATCCGGGGTGGGCGTGTCGTGGATCCTGCCAGCGGGTTCGACGGCATCGCGGATGTGCTTGTCACGAATGGACGCATTGCCGCCATCGGCGCGGTAGCGAACCGGCAGGACGGGTTGCGGACGCCACCCCCCGCCACGCTCGACGCGACCGGGTGCGTCGTCTGCCCCGGTCTCATTGACATTCATGTCCATCTGCGCGATCCCGGTCTGACGCACAAAGAAGACCTCCGCACCGGCACGCGGGCGGCGGCGCGGGGCGGTTTCTCGCAAATCTGCTGTATGCCGAACACGCTGCCCGCGCTCGATTCCGCCGCCGCAATCCGCGATGTGCGAGAGCGTGCCGCGCTCGTCGGTATCGTGCGCGTTTCGCCGTACGGCGCGATCAGCATCGGGCGCAACGGCGAACAACCCGCGCCGTGGGCAGAAATGGCGGCGGCGGGCGCAGTGGCATTCTCCGACGACGGCGACAGTTGCATGGACGACGACATCATGCGTGCCGCCCTCCTCGCCACGCTCGATCACGGCAAGCGCGTCGCGGTGCACTGCGAAGACAAATCGCTCATTCCGGCGGGCGCAGGGCTGAATGCGGGCATCGTCTCCCACCGGATGCGCGTTCCCGGCATCCCGCACGAGGCGGAAGAAGTCGTGATTGCACGGGATTTGCGGCTAGCGGAGGAGACGGGCGGGCTGCTCCATCTCTGCCACGTCAGCACGGCGGGCGGGGTGCAACTGCTGCGCGAGGCGAAAGCGGGTGGGGTGCGTGCGAGGGGCGTGGCTATGCCGCACCATCTTGCCCTGACGGACTAATGGGTCGCGGGCGGGCGGGCGTGGGCATGGGAGCGGGCATATCACCCCGGCTGGCCGACGCTCGACCCGCTTGCGAAAGTTCACCCGCCGCTGCGGACCGCCGAGGATGCCGCCGCCGTGCTTGCGGGTTTGAAAGATGGCACGTTGGATTGCATCGCAACCGACCACGCGCCGCATACGATGGCGGAGAAAAACCAACCGCTCGCCGATGCGCCGTCCGGGTTCACGGCTCTCGAAACTGCCTTGCCGGTCTTGCTGACGATGGAACGCGCCGGTCTGCTCTCGATCACCGAGATCGTTGCGGGGTTGACGGCGAATGCGGCAAAGGTTTTCGGACTTCCCGGCGGCGTCCTGCGCCCCGGTTCGCCCGCCGACCTCACAATTATTGACCCCGCGATGCCCTTCCCGGTGACGGAAGAGACGATTGTCTCCAAATCCCCGAACACGCCGCTCTTAGGCATGACGCTCACGGGTGGCGTGCGAGCGACGCTCGTGGGCGGGCGCATCGTCTATGATGCGCGGCGGGAAACGCCCTTGATGACCACGGAGGTATGACGATGACGTATCAGGACACACGCCGCACGGCGGCACTCGCCCTCGATGATGGGCGTATTTTCCCCGGTTTCGCCTTTGGTGCCACAGTGCAGACAGGCGGCGAGGTCGTCTTCACCACCTGCATGACGGGGTATCAGGAGATCGCCACCGACCCCTCGTTTCGTGGGCAACTCGTCTGCCTGACCTACCCGCTGATCGGCAACTACGGCGTCACACCGGGCGACGACGAATCGCGCCAACCGTGGGTCTCCGCGCTGATCGTGCGCGAATATGCGGACGATCCCAGCCACTGGCAAATGGCGGGGACGCTCGATGCCTACCTCAAGAAGCACAACATTCCCGGTATCTCCGGCGTAGATACCCGCGCCCTGACGCGCCATTTGCGGACGCTCGGTCTGCGGCGGGGCGTCTTGGTGCCGGATCGCACGGGTATGACGGACGAAGACCTTGTGGCGCTGGCACGCACCGCTCCGATCACCTCCGAGATTGACGCCGTGGGTGATGTCAGTACGCCGCAGTCCCGCGATTACGCCGCCCCGGACGACGCGCCGCATGTCGTGGTACTCGATTGCGGGCTGAAGGAAAATATCGTGCGCTCGTTGCAACGGCGCGGCGTACGCGTGACGGTTGTGCCGCACGACATGCCGTACGCGCAGATCGCCGCCTTGAAACCGGACGGTGTGCTCTGTTCCCCCGGCCCCGGTGACCCCGAAAACGCCCCGGAAGCCGTTGCTACCGTGCAGCGTGTGCTCGCAGATCGGGTGCCGTACGCAGGTGTGTGTTTGGGACATCAGGTGCTCGCCCTCGCCATCGGCGCGACGACGGGTCGCCTCCCATTTGGGCATCGCGGCGGCAATCATCCGGTGCTCGATCTTGCGACGGGGCAGGTGCGGATCACGAGCCAAAATCACGGCTTCGTCGTCAATGCGGACAGCATCCCGACCGCCGACGGCTGGCGCATCGCGCATCTTAACCTCAACGACAACAGTGTTGAGGGGCTGTCTCACGCGACGTTGCCCGCTTTCAGCATCCAGTATCATCCCGAAGGCGCACCGGGGCCGCAGGACAGCCAAGATTTGTTCGACCGCTTCCTTGGCATCGTGGCGGAACGACGCGCAAGCCGCAATGCACCGGGGGCGGACGCCGCATGAGCGCACCGACGCACGATGCAGTCGCGGAAAGTTGGCATCTGCTGGCAGAGCGCGACACTGTGGAGGCAGCCGAGCGCATCTGGACACTCTGGCCCGCGAACCGGGGCGCGTTTTTCGTCTTCGCCCTGCGCCCTGACGCGGAGACGCAGCATCGCATCGCGCCAGTACAGGACGCACTTGCGGCGTCGGGCATCGGCATCGTCATGCCCGCCGGGTTTCTGCATGTCACGGTGCAGAGTGTTGGGAATGCGAACGAGGAGGGCATCACCGACACGGTTGCAGACGGGTTCGCGGATGAGGTGGCGGCGTCACTGGGGCGGGTTGCGCCGTTTGGGGTGCGCTTCGCGGGGGTCGGTTCGTGGGGGCCGGCGGCATTCGTGGGCATTCACGAGACCGCCGCTGCGCGACCATTCGCGGCGATGCAGCGGGCGGTAGTAGATGCGATGCAGGAGGCAAATCTTGCGCCGGTGCGTCACCCGGAACGGGCATTTCTTCCGCATCTCTCGCTGTGCTACTACGACCGCCCGTATCCTGTGGCGCAAGTCGCCGCCGCCCTCGCGCCCTTCCGCGATACGGATTTCGGTACCATGCGGGTGGGTACCATTGAACTCGTGCGCGTGGCGGGAAATGGGGAGCCATATCCGCCGATGGCGGTGGCGCGGGCAATCCCGCTGCGTGGGGAGTAACGAGATGAAAGAGACGAGAAACGACGCGAAAACACAACGGGATGCCTTCGCGCCCTTTTTGCTGCGTTCTTCTTGCAACGTATCTCGGGTTCCTACGGGCGTTGCCCGCGCCGCGTGGTATCCTGCGAGGAGAGCATTGAATGTGTTTCACCTCGGAGGAGCGATACAACTATGACCGCAACCCGTACCTATGCAACATCATTCGACGAGGCGTGGACACAGTTCACTGCCCGACCGACGACCGAAGACGAGCACGCGCATCCGATCCATACGCAGATGCACGCGGCAAAGTCTGCGTACATCTCGTTTCTCATCCCGGTGACGAGCACGCAAATCGTTGAGGCGACGCGCCCCGCACGCGAAGCCCTCACTGCGGCGGGCATTGCTGATGTGCTGCCGTCGCATTACTTCCACATCTCGGTGCTTGGGATCAGCCTCGCCTCGCAGCTCAAGCCGGGGAGCATCGCCCGCATCATGGATCGCACAAGCCGCGCCCTGCGCGATGTGATGCCGGTACGTCTGCATCTGCGCGGCGTCAACTCCTTCCCGAATGCGGCATTCGTCGAGGTGCATGACAACGGCGGGCTTGCCCCGATCCGCGAGATTCTGCGCGACACGCTGCAAAAACTCGATCTGCCCGGTTTCGCGGTGGCGGAAGGCGGCGCGAGCCAAGCCGTCCCTGAGCCGTTCCTGCCGCACATGTCGCTCTGCTACTACAAAGAGCCGTACCCGGCGGCGAAAGTTGCAGAGGTGCTGACGCCGTACCGTGAGATGGAGATGGGCAGCGTCCGTATCAATTATCTCCAACTTGCCGCTATGCCATATTCGGATTACGACCGCTTCCCGGAGATCACCCGCATCGCGGATTTGCTCCTCGGGTAGTTCATGAAAGGAACTCGCGTGCCGCACACCGCCTCTCCCCCGGAAAAGCCCCGCACGGTCTTCGTGATCGGCTCCGGCCCTATTGTCATCGGGCAGGCGGCGGAGTTCGACTACGCCGGGACACAGGCGTGCCGTGCGTT
>JBBRMX010000210.1:0-6467 GCA_038230615.1 Thermomicrobiales bacterium
GGCGAAATTCCTGAAGGCGGGCGCAAGGTCGTCGAAGTGGGCGAGGCAATGGTGCTGGTGGCGAACATCGGTGGCACGTATTACGCCATCGAAGACCTATGTACGCATGACGGCAACGAACTTTCGGACGGCGAGATTGATGGCTGCACTATCGAGTGCACCCGCCACGGCGCGAAATTCGATTTTCGCACCGGCAAAGGCACCTTTCCGGCGGTGCAGCCTGTCACGACCTACCCCGTGCAGGTCGAGGGTGACACGGTACGAATCGAAGTCGCGTAAAGCCGGTCAACGAACCGCACGGATAGATACGCCGAACGCCCCGATTATATCTCGGGGCGTTTGTGCGGGAATTCTCCGCTGCGGTCCGCCCGCTACTTTTCTGCCTTGCCCGCCGCCCAGTCTTTCTCGAAGACCCCACGGAGCCGCGTGATGACTGCCGCATCGTCCGTGAGCAATCCGATTTCACGGTTCTGATCCAGCGAAGACGCGGAAAATTCACGCTGCCGACAAATGCGACCGCGCCGTCCGCAACAATCGTTTTTGTGTGCATATACGGCGCGGCGACGATCCGCACCCCGACACCGCCTGCTGCTGCCTGCTTGCGCCCCGCCGCGTCTTTGTCGTCGGGCAAGGGGGCGGCACCTTGTGGCGCAACGGACCCGATGTAACGCACTACCACCCCGCGTTTCTCTGCTGCGATCAGAGCCGCAAGGATACCGGGATCGCGCAGTTCCTCGCTCTCGATGTCTAATGTGGCGGTCGCGTTGTTGAGCAGGGCGAGCAGCCGCTCCCGTGCATTTGTGTTGGCAATCACGAGATTCGGGTGTGTGACCGGCACTTTGCCGCGTGTCCAATCCGCTACGAAAAGTGCGGAGAGTGCCGTCACCTCGTCGTTATCCCGCGTGACGATGTCCGCCTCGCGGTTGGACTGAAACGCCGATTTGGTCAGGTTTTGCGACATTACCATCGCAGTGCCGCTGTCCACAATCAGTAGTTTCGCGTGCGTGAGTGTGAAGACGGGATTTGCCCACTGCATCTGCACCCGCGCTTCTTGCAATTCTGCATACATTGCACGCTGCATCGAATTGTCGCCGGAACAGCAAGGGGAGGGTTCCAGAAGCACGCGCACCGCGACGCCCCGAGCGGCGGCATTTTTCAGAGCGGTGATCGTGTCGCGGTCGGTGAGCAGATACATCATCATGTCAATGCTCGTTGTTGCACCGTTGATCGCATTCAATACCGGCGTGCGCCCGTCGTCCGGTTGGATGACGAGCGCGATGCTCTTGGGAGCGGTGGCGCGTAGACCCAGTTTTTCTGCGAGTAGCGCAGGCTGGGGCGTTTCCGGGGAAATGGTGGCGGAGGCGAGCGGGCGGGGAGTGGCAGCGACCGTGCTGATCGGCGCGGCGGTCGGAACCCGCAAAGGGGTGTCGGTGCCGCCGCACGCAGCAAGCAGCATCGCGCAGAGCAGCACGATGATCCCCGGTCCCCGGTTGCGATGTCGCATTGCTCTCGCCCTTCGCCGCCAGACACGCCACATCACGATTGTTCATGTATCGCAAAGGAAGTATCCGCGGTGTTGCCGCGTTCGTCAAGGAAGCGCGATATGCGCTCGTGCGTGTCCGCGCCGCGTGTCGCGGGAGCCGCGAGCGCACCGGCAAGAAATATGAGCAACCACGCACGTTCGTCCTGTCGCGTTCGCTCGGTTCCCTGCGTCCCCGGCCCGGCGGACATGGGCATAGACATGGACATGCTCCTGCCCTGATTCGCCATCAGCAGATTGTTGGCACGCTCGAACCGCCAGCGCAATTCCTCTTGCGGTATTTGTGGAAGGGCGCGATGCAGTGCAGCACCATAGCGGAGCGGCACATCTGCAACACTATCGAACTGCATCGCGGGCGTCATCTCGCCCGGTCGCGCCCCGCCGCGTGCCTGCATCATCATCGCGCCCTAATCGCGCCCATGATTCGCATCGAATAGCGCGAAGACCGGCACTACTGGCACGGTCGCAGTCGGGGTGGTACGCCTCGCTACCTACGCAGGGACGCTGACCATTGCCTTCGGGCTGGTGCTCATCACGCGCACGCGGGGGACTATCAGCCTCGGTCGCGGCGAGTGGGGCGGCATTGTAATCTCCTGCTTCGTGATTGCGATTGCCCTGCTCGGTATCGGGGACGGCGCATTGCGCCCCGCGATCAACCAGCTTGCGGCGGGCGAAAACGGGGGCAATGCGCGACGCTTCGCGGTTATCGGGTTCGTTCTCACGGTCGTTGCGGTTGGGTTGATGACCCGCGCTGTCTACGCCCGGAGTTGACACGGTACCGCCGCTGCCCCGACACTCTGCGCGAGATACCCAAGAACCAACGCCGCAGCGGAGACGCTCCAATCGAGGAAAGTGAGTTCGCCCGATGGCAACTGAGACCGCCCACACGCCGCAATTGTTCCGGGTCGCATCTATCCCTGTGGTGCATCCGTTGCCACCGCTGACCGCGCAATTTGTGGTAGGCGAACATCTGATGACGATGTTTGGGCGCATCGAGCCGGACGCTTCGCTGCCGCTGCACAGCCACCCGCATGAGCAGATTACCTATGTGACTGCCGGAAGCGTCCATTTCCAAGTGGACGGTGTCGGGCATGATCTCGTCACGGGGGACGGGTTGGTGATTCCCGGTGGTATCACGCACGGCGCAGTGCAGGTCGGGCCGGAAGGCTGCGACATCATCGAAATCTTCACGCCGCTTCGGGCGGAGTATGTCGCGCTGATGCAGGCAGCCACCGCAGGCGACTGAGCCACCGCATACGAAGAAAACACTGGGACTCCGCTCCCGCTCACTCCGCGTAGGCGAGGCATTCCCAGACCTGTTTCGGGGTGTTATAGCGTGTGATCGTGCGGTGTGCGAGATGCGCGATCTGCCAACCGTCCGCCAGCATTGCCCGCACTGCCGCCGCATCGAAGAAGCGTTTGTACGTGCGCGTCGCGTTGCGCGGGTTGACGGCACGGCGGAAATTCGGGGCGATTTCCTCGCCTTCGTCTGCGCCATGATAGGTATCGTCGGTCGCATTCACACGCAGGAGCAATGCCCCGCCCCGCCGCACGACTCGCCGGATGTCTGCCGCCGCCTCTTGTGTCTTGTCCCACCCGAAATAGTGCAGTGAGAGCGATGCAACAGCCCCATCGTGCGACCCGCTTCGTAACGGCAAGGGGTGCCGGAGGTCCGCGCCCACAAGCAGGGCGGCGGGCGCAATGGTACGTGCCTGTGCCAGCGCGGGCGGATAGATATCTAACGCCGTGACGCGGAAACCCTGCGACGCGAGATACGCGGCATCCACTCCCGGCCCGCATCCCAGTTCGAGAAGCCGCGCCCCGGCGGTATGCAGCGCGGGAAGGAACGGCGCGAGCCAGCGGGCGGATTCGGCGGCGAGTGTGCCGAGATCGTCCCACGGCGGTTTCGGCACGGCATCGCTCATCGCCGCACCCGTGCATTCGTGACAGGCGCATCGGGCGCGACACCCGTGACGCGCACCTGCCAGCCCGCTGCCTGCCACGCACCATTCGGGTAGCGCAACATACTCCCTGCCTCCATGACCACGATGGGCAAGGTAGGGTTCCAAAGACCTTCCGGCGTCCAAAGTGGCACCCCGCCGATGTGCGTGCTCCAGATATGCTGCCCGTTCGGGGAGCGGGAACCGCTCGCGTTGGCGATGTCGCAGAAGATTTCTTCATCCATCGGCTTCTCCTCCCGTATTCGGTACAGAGTCCCGGCGCACCTTGTGTAAAGCGTACCGCCTGCAAAGTGTACCGCGCCGGTGCGGTGGCACGTCCTGTGCGTTAGTTTCAGTCAGCCCCATAGATGTGGGGAGAGAAAGGGAAGAACAGACGATATGCAACAACAGGAACGCGGCACCCCGAACCAACACCCTGACCCCGCCGACCGTGGCACGCTTGCAGAAGGTCAACCTGCCGACCAGAAACCCGCAAATTATTCGATCCTCTGGGTCTTCGCTGTTATCAGTGTGCTCGCCATCGCAGCGTGCATCTGGTTCGTGGCGACGAAAGTATAAAGGGACAAACGATGCAACAACAGCAGCAACGACAGACGCCTATCGAGGGCAATCACGAAAGCGAAGCGCAAACCCCGACGCGCACTGGTGACAATGTACCAACGAGTGACCTCACGCCGCGTGAAGTGAAGACGATGACGCTGGCACCGCTGGTGTTCGTCGGCATTGCAGCGGCGATTGCGTTATTGCTGGTCGTTGTTTACTTTATCGCGTCTCGCTAGGTCGCAGTATCGCTGTGCTATGATGGCGGCGCTGAGTACTCACGGAGCGGCGGAGCAGCGCGATGCGACGAATTGTGGCGACACTGCGCGAAAATGAGTTGCTCCTCACGCTTTGCGTGATGGTCGCGCTCGTGATGGTTGGTCTCTCGATGGTTGCGCCGATCCTGCCGCTCTACGGACGGTCGTTCGGGGTAAATGGTTTCTTCATCGGGCTGATTGTCTCCGCGTACCCGATCGCACGGCTTTTTACGAACACCCCCGCAGGGCGGGCGGCGGATCGCTTTGGTCGCCGCCCGCTTTTGATGACAGGCATGTCTATCACCGTCATTTCATCGCTCATCTGCGGCATCGCGCCGACATATGCCACGTTGCTTGGGGGGCGGTTTTTGGAAGGGGTCGGTTCCGCGCTCTTTATTACCACCGCACAGAGCACGATTGCAGATATCAGCACGCCCGACAATCGCGGCAAG
Organism: Thermomicrobiales bacterium; assembly: GCA_038230615.1. Lineage (GTDB taxonomy): Bacteria > Chloroflexota > Chloroflexia > Thermomicrobiales > JALYUS01 > JBBRMX01. The sequence goes on from JBBRMX010000210.1 coordinate 4,751, forward strand.
ATGATGAGCACATTTCAGGGGTCGTTCCTGCTCGGTCCCACCGCTGGCCCGAGTATCGGCGGGTTGATCGCGGGGGCGGTCGGGGCGCGGGGTGTCTTTTTTGTGTACACCCTTATGGCGTTATGCAGCCTCGGCTGGTGCGTGCTGCGGCGTAGCACCATTCCCGCAATTGCGCGTGCGGAACGGCTGGCGCGTGCCGCTGCCGATACCGCAGCGGGAACGAAACGCCCCTCGCCTTTTGCGGCGTGGCGATTTTTGTCGGACGCCTCATTTCTGGCAATCTGTTTCCTCACGTTGGCGCAATTCTGGACGCGCACCGGCACCCGCACTACCGCCCTCCCGCTCTTGGGCGCGGATCGTTTTCATCTGAGCGAAGAAGCCATCGGTGGCATCCTTACGCTGGCGACGCTGGGCAACTTGGTATGCGTGCCGCTGGCGGGCTGGATGGTGGATAACCTCGGACGCAAAGCGGCGATTGTGCCAAGTACGCTGCTGTCGGGTGTGTCGGTGTTGTTGTTCATCTTTAGCCCGTCGGTCTTGTGGTTTGCAATTTCGGCGGCGTTTCTCGGTTTGAGCACAGGCATCGCAGGCCCCGCGCCTTCGGCATACGTCGCCGATCTCGCGGCGGGCAAGAATATCGGGGCGCGGCTCGGCGTGTATCGCTCGTTCGGGGACATCGGGTTCATTCTCGGTCCGATCTGTATGGGCGTGGTGTCGGACGCATTTGGGTACAATGCCGCGCTCGGCGTCAACGGTGTGCTGATTGTCGTCACGGGTATTGTCTTTGCGCTCGTAGCGCGGGAGACGGGTGGCAGGCGCGTGCGGGCGCAACAGGCTGCTTCCCTCGCCGCAATGCCCGCCGCGCAGCCAGTGTCGGGCGATGACTGATGTCTGAGATACCTGAGATGCCTGAGATGACCGACCGACAGAACGTGCAGCCGCTCGCGCTGCCGCCTGCCATAGAAGCTGCCGCTCTTGCTGCATTGCTTGCCGCGCCGCGTGCCGGACTTATTACCGACATTGACGGTACTGTCTCGCCTTTCGCCGCGACGCCCGCTGCAGCAGAAGTCCATCCCGATGCCCGTGCCGCGCTCACGCGGCTGCACAGCCGTCTCGCGCTCGTCGCGGGTTTGACGGGGCGACGCGCCGCCGATGGCGCACGGATGCTCGGCGTCCCCGGCATGACCGTCGTTGGCAATCACGGCATGGAGACGCTTTCCGGCGACGTGGTGACACCCGACCCTGCGACGTTGCCCTTCGTACTGCCCGTCCACGACTTGATCGAGCGATTGCGCGTCGCACCGTTGCCTCCGGGTACGATTCTAGAGGACAAAGGACCGACTGCGAGTGTGCATTACCGTCTCGCGCCCGATTGGGTGGCGGCACGGCATGACTTGCTCGCCGTGATGATACCCCTTGCGACGGCGGCGGGATTGCTACTTACCGAAGGGCGAGCGATTATCGAAGTGCGCCCGCCCGTGGCGATCAACAAGGGGTATGGGCTGCGGCAACTTGTCGCCGCCCACCGCCTCGATGCAGTCGTGATGCTCGGCGACGATCTCACCGATGTGGATGCCTTCGCCGCGCTTCGCGCTCTGCGTGAAGACGGCAACGTGCAAGGGATGTCCGTCGGTGTCACGGCAGCGGACGGCACATTGCCTCCCGCTGTCGTTGCTACCGCCGATGTACATGTCGCGGGCGTTGCAGGCGTTGCAGA
>JBBRMX010000211.1:0-6437 GCA_038230615.1 Thermomicrobiales bacterium
GATCGAGAGCGTCGGGGACGAACCACCCAACCCCAACGCGCGGGCGCGGTCGTTGAATGCCCGCACCTCTGCGGCAACAACTGCGACCGGCTCGGCGGACATCAACCCGCCCACGGGCAGGCGTACCGTCGCCGTCACCGCATCTCCCTCGACCAGCACGACCCCGCCGCCCATCTCCGCGACCGCCCGCGCCGCCCGCACCATTTCGTCCGGCGTGCGCCCCGCGACAATCAGATTGTGGCTATCGTGTGCGACAGTCGTCGCGATTGCACCCGCCCGCAACGGCAAGCCGTGCAGCAATGCCAGCGACGGCGCGTGCGTCTGCCCGTGGCGCGGCACGACACTGAGTAATGTCACGCCGTCCGGCAGCGGGAAAACCGGCTCGCCGCCCGCGAACGGCACCGAGACCGTGCCGAGCGTCGTCGTACGGTTCGGGTCAATCTCGATACAGCGGCGCATCATCGCGCCCTCTGCCCCCGCGACCCGCAACCGGAATGCGTCGGCGGTGAGCGGCGCGATACGAACCGTATTTTCTACCGGGGCGGGGACAGGATCAGCAAACTCGACCGTCAATGCGCCGTCCCGCGCCACGACGACGCCCCCGGCAAGCACGACCTTCGCCCGCAGATCGTCGAACGATTCGATCAGCACGATGTCCGCAAATTTGCCCGCCGCGATGCCGCCGAGATCGTTCAGCCCGTACCGTGCCGCCCCGCTCAGCGTGGCGATGCGGATCGCCAGCGCGGGCGCGACGCCATGTGCGAGCATCACCCGCACCCCGCGATCCATATGCCCGTGCAACAGCAAATCGGCAGGGTCAATATCGTCGGTGCAGAGGGCGACATTCCACGGCATTGGAATCTCGCGCAATGCCTCCGCGAGCCACGCGGCAGTGCGCCGGAAGGTGTTCTCGCGCCCGTATACCCACATGCCCGCCCGGATTTTCTCGACCATCTCGGCGGCGGAGCGGCATTCGTGCTCGCTGTCTACCCCGGCGGCGAGATACGCAGCGAGTTCGCGCCCCGTCAGCAGCGGCGCGTGTCCCTCAAGGTTCTTGCCGAGCGCAAGCCCCGCCTCCGCAATCGCGGCGGTGCGCGGCTCCTGCCGGACGATACCGGGGTAATCCATCAGTTCCGCGACACCGACGACGCGCTCCCAACCGAGCATATCGGCGACATCGCCCGCCTCGAACGACGCCCCCGCCGTCTCGATCCCCGGCACCGCAGGCACCGACGACGGCACCGTCACATAGACCCGCAGCGGCAACCCCGCGCTGGCGTGCAGCATGTACTCGACGCCCGCCCGCCCCGTCACATTGCCGATTTCGTGCGGGTCAATGACTACGGTGGTTGTGCCGAAGGGAAGGACGCCCCGCGCAAAGTTCGGTGGCGTCACCATTGTGGATTCGATATGGACATGCGTGTCCACGAAGCCGGGGATCGCGATCAAACCCGTCGCGTCCACCACATCGGGGGCATCGAGGGCGAACTGCGCGTCCCAATCCACGATGGCGATGCGGTCGCCGTAAATGCCGATGTCCGCCCGCCCGATCTCGCCCGTATATACATTAAGAACTTGCCCGCCGCGTATCACCCGGTCGAGCGGTCGGTCGCCGCGTGCTGCTTCCACCAATGCCTGTCGTGTCATCCTGCCCCCTCGCGTATGCATTCGTTCGTGGAGGGCAATGTAACATACTTTGGGCTTCGCACTCCGTATACCGACGAAGGCGAGGCGGGAGAGTTCCCGCCCCGCCTTCGTCATGTCATAAGAGGGAAGGGCGTTACTGCTTCATTTGGATGGTGGCGAAGGCTGCACCGTGCGGATCGCGGAAGACGGCGATGCGCCCGAACTCGATATCCATCCCCGGCATGACCACGGAGCCGCCGAGTTCTTTCACTTTGGCGGCGGTCGTGTCGCTGTCCGCCACGGCGAAGTACGTGAGCCAGTTCGGTGGCACATCGGGCGAATAGTTTTCATCTATCTGCATGCCGCTGCCGACGGGACGCCCGCCGAGGTGCCATTGCCATTGGGTGCCGTCCTCCGCCGTCCACGAAAAGACCTTGGTATAGAAGGCTTTGGCGGCGGCGATGTCGCGGGTATCGAGCTGGTTCCAGATGAATGCGCCCGGCTCGTTGGCGAGTTGTGCGCCGGTGTGCTGCCCTGCCTGCCAGACGCCGAAGTATGCGCCGGTCGGGTCAGCGAAGACCGCCATGCGCCCAAGCTCCATCACGTCCATCGGTGCAAGGGCGACCTGCCCGCCGTTGTCCCGGACGGCTTGGGCGGTGGCGTCGGCATCGTCGGTGGCGATAAAGGTCGTCCACGCGGGGTGCTGCTCAGGGGACATCATCGGGTTGGCACCGCAGACGATCTTGCCGTTGAGGGTGAAGTTGGTGTAGTTGCCCATTTCCGGGTGGGTCTCTGCCGCCCAACCGAACAGCCCGCCGTAGAATGCCTTCGTCGCGTCCAAGTCCGGCGTCATCACATCAACCCAGCTCGGTGTGCCTGCTGCGTATTCCGTCATCTCTACCATGTCAAACCCTCCTTACACAAACTGCGTCGCACGAACCGCTCGTGCGACCTCTTTATAGTAGAACATATGTTCGTTAATGTCAAGCACTTTCCGTCTCTCTTTTTCTTTGCAGATATTTTCTATGCTGTACGTGCAGGGCAGGTACGAATACTCACGATCTGTCTGTCTTCGTGGCTGCATTGGCATGGGTTGGATTAGGGGCAAAGGGAAACGCCGTGGTTGTGCTCAACAACCACGGCGTTTCATCGGTGCGAACTATGAACAACCTATTTCGAGCCATCGGGCGCGAATCGTTATTTTTTGATCTGCCAGTAGGCGATATTCCATGTGGAGGCGTCCCACGGGGAGGGGTTGGTATTGACGAGATCGGTGCGCCGCCCGCTCGCCTGATTGCGCTCCAAAATCGGGATGTTGACGCCTGATGTGGCAATGTAGTCATTGCACTGGATAAGGAGGGCGTTGCGCTTGTCCTGATTCAGTTCTTTTTTGAGTTGGTCTACGAGGGCGTCGAACTTGGGGTCGGAGAAGCGTTCGACATTCGCGCCGCCCCAGTTATTGGCTTTCTGGGGGATGGCGGCAGTCGTCCAGCCTTCGAAGTAGGCTTGGGCGTCGGGGTAGCCGGGGGAGCCGCTGAAGATTTGCAAGTCTTTCTCGAAGCGGGTGGAGGAATCGGGGTTGTCGGCTTTGCCGAAGAAGACGCCTGCATCCACATTCTTGATGTCCATACCGATGCCCGCCATCAGGAAGGATTGCTTGAGCACTTGCTCTTCCTTCTCGCGGACACTGTTGACGGTGGTGCTGATCGTCACTTTGAGTTGGACGCTGTTCTTAGCACGGATACCGTCCGCGCCCTTTTTCCAGCCCGCGTCGTCGAGAATCTGGTTCGCCTTGGCGACATCGTAGCCGCACTTAGTGTTTTTGCTGTTGGTCTGCGGCGGGACGCTCGGCAGCACATTGCAGCTCGACGCACCGGCTGCGCCATAGAGGTTTTTGGCGATGCTGTCGCGGTCAATCAGGTAGGAGAATGCCTCGCGCACTTTGGGGTCGGTATTGAAGGGATGCGGGGCTTTGAGGGAGGATTTTTCGCCGTCTACCTCTTTGTTTGGGTCCGTGAAGTTGACAGAAATGCGCTCGACGCCGCTACCGGGGACGATGTTGAGTGCTCTGCCCGCGTCGGTGATCTGCTTGAGGATGTCGGGCGTGACTTGCAGATTCCATGCGTAATCTGCGTCGCCGGAGATGATCGCTTTCGCGGCGGTGCCTGCGTCGCCGCCGCCCTTGTAATCAATGGCGTCGTAGAAGGGGGCGTTGGCGTCGCGGTAGTTTTCATTCATGACGAACTGCACGCTGTCGTTGGGGGTGAAGGACTTCACCTTGTATGCCCCGGTGCCGATGGGGGCGAGATTGGCGGGGCAGTCTTTGGCGGTGGTGCATTTCTCCAGTTGGGCTTTTTGCAGCACGACGCCGGTGTAGTTGGTGAAGGGGAGCCACCAGTTGGCGGTGGGCTGCTTGAAGACGAGCTTGGCGGTGGTTGCGTCGGGCGTTTCGACGGTGGCGATGCCGTTATACGAGGTGATATCGGAGGCAGCGGTTGCTTTATTGGTAACATAGTCAAAGGTGGCTTTGACATCGGCAGAGGTGAAAGGGGTGCCGTCGGACCACTTCACGCCGTCTTTGAGTTTCCATGTGACGGAGGTGCCATCGGCGGCGAGTTCGCCGTTCTGGACTGTGGGAATCTCCTTTGCCAGCACCGGCACATCGGGGGTGAGGGCATTGGCGGAGGTAACGGCGAGCGGCTCGGTGACGATACGGGCGGCGGCATGGTCTTTACCGTTGCCTGCCGACGCCTGATGCACATTGAGAATGCTCGGTGCCTGCCAGTAGAGGAGGCGCAGGGTGCCGCCGCCGCCGCGCTTGGCGGGTGATGCGCCGCGCGGGTCTGCCGCCGTGCTCGCGGTGGTTGCGGTGGTCGCACTTGCCGTCGTGGTCGTCGCCGGGGCGGTCGTCCCGGCGGGGGTGGTGCCAGCGGGTGCGGAGGCCGCCGCCGTGGTGGGGCGGGTAGTCGCGGAGGCGGTCGTCGTTGTTGCCGCGCCCGCGCTTGTTGCGAGGGCGACGGTGCTCATGGCAGTGGTCGGGTTGCCCGCTGCGGTGGTTGGGGTCGGTGCGGTGTCGCCGCCGCACGCTGCCAGCACGAGCGGCAGCACACAGATCATCACGCCGAGGCGTGCTAGAAACGGTAGTCGTCGCGTCATTCCATCTCCCTTATCCGTTGAATACTATTCGCGCAACCGGGTGCATCTCCCGCGCCCGGTGCGCTGCGATCATACACGAGACATCGTCCGCCTGCCATGTGCGGCGGTACAAGGCGGAAGAGACGCCACATTCGTGAAACGGGTATGCTAGAATCTGCGATGCGGACCCGACGGTGTGCCGGTGCCCGTGCGTCACCGACGGCGGTGATCGCATTCGCTTCGCAAGTGGAGGGACATGAGATGCAGGTCTACGACAACGTAGCGGGCCTCATGCAGGCAGTCGGGAACGCGGTCGTCGTCAATGGCGACGGGGTGCAGGTAAAGGATGCTGCCGCAGTGCGCGGCGCGGTGATGGATTCCCTCGCGTGGAATGCCGCGTTCGGAACGAACGGTGTGGAGGATGCCGCCCGCTGGCTGATCCGCGCCATCGGGGAAGAAGTCGGCGTCGTGGCGGCTTCGATTCACGAGTATTACATGGCGGCGGGGCGGGGCGAATTTCGCAATGTCACGGTGCCGGCGTGCAATATCCGGGGGATGACGTACGACACTGCCCGCGCCGCCCGCCGCGCCGCGATGGAGTTGGAGTGCAAGGCACTGATCTACGAGATTGCCCGCTCGGAGTTGGGATATACGGGGCAGGGGCCGGAGGAATTCGCCGCGCAGATCATCGCCGCGAGTATCCGCGAGGGATACACGGGACCGGTGTTCATTCAGGGCGACCATGTGCAGGTCAATGCGAAGAACTATGCGAAGGACGCCGCGAAAGAGATCGCGGGGATGCACGACTTGATTGACCATCAGATCAATGCGGGCTTCTATAATATTGATATTGATACCTCGACACTCGTGGACCTCTCGCAGGCGACGCTCGATGCGCAGCAGAACCTGAACTACACCCTTGCGGCGCAGTTCACGCAGTACATCCGGGCGCGTGAGAAGGCGGGGATTACAGTTTCGGTCGGCGGCGAGATTGGCGAAGTCGGCGGCAAGAACAGCGATGTGCAGGAATTGACGACCTACATGGACGGCTACTATGCCGCGCTGAAGGGGATGGGCGGCGATCTCGTCGGTATCTCCAAGATTTCGGTGCAGACTGGCACCTCGCATGGCGGCGTCGTGCTGCCGGACGGCACCGTTGCGGATGTGAAGGTAGACTTCGGCACGCTGCGCGATCTGAGTAAGGTGGCGCAGGAAGACTACCATATCGGTGGGGCGGTGCAGCACGGCGCATCTACATTGCCGAAGGAAGCATTCGGGGAGTTTGCGAAGGCGAACGCGATCGAGGTGCATCTCGCTACGGGGTTCCAGAACCTCGTGTTCGATCACCCCGCCCTGCCTGCGAATATCAAGGACGAAGTGTATACGTGGCTGCGCGAGAACCGGCAGGAGGAGCGCAAACCGGGGATGACCGACGAGCAGTTCTACTATACGACGCGCAAGCGCGGCTTCGGCGCACCGCACATCAAGAAACTGTGGTGGACGATGCCGGAGGAGAACAAGGCGGCGATCATGGAGGACTTGCAGCAGGAGTTCCACACGATCTTCCGCTTGCTCGGCGCGGGCAACACCGCCGCCATGATTGACAAGACCGTGCCGCTGACCAAGACCCACGCCCCGATGCCGGAGAGCCTGAAAGTCACGGCGTAGGCGAGAAC
>JBBRMX010000212.1:0-6373 GCA_038230615.1 Thermomicrobiales bacterium
GTAGGGCATCGACCACCCCGGCTCCTCGACGACGCCATCGAGCGACATGTATATCGAGAAAACGACTTTTCGCGTGGGCGGCTGCGCCGCTACATCGTTAGTCTCCAGCGATGGGGAACGATCCTGTGTCATATATGCCTCCTTGAAACCGCTGCGCCGTTCGGCAAGGCGCGTCAAATAACGAATATATGTTCTAATTATACCAAAACTGTCAAGCCCCATCTACCAAGCCCCATACTTCTTTATAGGGGGACAAGCGCGGTGCCGATGCCCATGAAGACATCGGGTAGCCCGCCGGGGAAGGCGAGAGTAACGAGTTGGAGATAGATCGCTAGCGGCTGCGCGAGGCGGGGGATGATTTGCGAAGATGCGGTCTGGGTGCGGGCATAGGTGACGATGCCCGCCGCCGTGGGCATCCGGGCGAGTGTCGCAAAGACGACGACGGCGACGATCAACACCGCGACGGCGAGCAGCACTGCCAGCATCGCCGCGACCAGATTGCCCGTTAAGCCGCCAGTGCCGCCGCGCCCGGTCGAGATTGCTGCCGCAACCCGGCGCAGGACGCCGCGTGCGACGAGCGTACCGCCGATGAGCAGCACGATGAATGCGGTGAGGCGCACGGTGGTGGCATTGCTCCCCGGTAGCACCGCGAGGATCGGCAGGCGCGTCGCGGGTATGTAGAGCAGACCCGCCAGCACCGACCCTACATAAATCGCGACGATGTCCGCCGCAACCTGAAGCGGTGGTTGGGTGAATGTCACTGCCGCCACCGCCAGCGCACCGACCACGAATGCAATATCGAGTGTGTTCAGCATCTCCGCATCGCTCCTCCTGTACGTGCATCATACCAGGGGAAGGAAAGCAGGACGCGGTTGTCTGCTTGACGGAGCGGAAAGTGCGCGGATGCATTGACGGGCGGCGGGGAGTGTGATATTTGGTTAGGCAGCAGGAACGACGCCCGCGATGAAGGGATGAGTACCCGCAGCGTGACCGACAGCGAACCGGGGGACGGTGGAAGCCCGGTCGGTGAACACATGCGGCGAACCGCTCCCGGAGCGGCGCACCGAAGAAAGCGCGACACGCGCAAGTAGGTGCCGGTGGGTGGCTCCCACGCAGCAAATAGCCGGTAAGTGGTCGCAACGCGTTGGCGCGGTGCGGCAATGAGGGTGGTACCACGGAGCCGCGTTGCGCCTTCGTCCCTCCGGTTCGCCGCGGAGGAGACGGGGCGTTTTTGGTGTTTACGGGGTACGGTATTTGCACGCAGTACGCACGCGGAAGGGCAGGGTTTGTACGATGGCGGTCACGCCGGACATCTCATCGCATCTCGAAGCGGCGCGGGACAAACTTGCGGCGTATCCCGTTGCGCCGCTGACGAAGGTCGCGCTCGCGTGGTCGGGCGGGCTGGATTCGGTGGTGTGTGTGATCTTCCTGCGGGCGAAGTACCCCGATGTGCCGGTGCTTGCGGTCAATGTGGATGTTGGGCAGGGCGAGGACGAAATTGCGCGGGCGCGGGAGCGGGCGGCATTCTTTGGGCTGGATGCGGTCTTTCTGGATGCCAAGCCGGAGTTCGCGCAATGGCTCGTGAAGGCGATTCGCGCCAATGTAGACTACAATGGCTACCCGTGCGCCACGAGTATGACGCGGCAACTGATCGGCGCGACGCTTGCTCGCTACGCGGTGGAGCGCGGTTGCGATGCGGTCGTGGACGGTTCCAGTGGCAAGGGCAATGATCAGTACCGCGCCCACAATAGTGTGAAGGCGACCGCGCCCGATCTGCGTGTGATCGTGCCGGTGCGCGATGTGAATCTTACACGGCTCGAAGAGATGGCATTGTGCGAGGACGCAGGCATCCCGATTGACGAGGTGATCGTTGGCGGGGAAGACCGCACGATGTGGTGCCGCTCGATTGCCTCCGGCGGCATTACCCTCTCCACCGAACTGCCAGACGACATCTGGGTCTGGTACACGCCGCTGCGCGAGACGCCCGACGAGCCGACGGTGATCGCGGTGACGTTCGCGGCGGGGGTACCGGTGTCGCTCAATGGACAACCGTTACCGTTGGAGGAGATGCTTGGCATTCTCAACGAAGTGGGCGGGCTGCACGGCATCGGGCGCATTGACCTGATCGAGGACGGCATCATGGACCTTAAGAGCCGCGAGGTATACGAGGCCCCCGCTGCGATGATCCTGCTTGCGCTGCACCGCGATTTGGAGCAGCTGACGCTCGCGAAGAGCGAGGTGCAATTCAAGCGGGTCGTAGATGCACGGTGGGCGGAACTGGTCTTCGGGGCGGAGTGGTTCACGCCTCTCAAGGACGATCTGGACGCCTTCATCGCGCAATCGCAGGGGACGGTGAACGGGACATACACTGTGGAGTTGTTCAAAGGCAACATCACGATTCTGGAGCGCGAATCGCCGTCGTCGCTCTTTTTCCCGGAAGTGCGCTCGATCCAGTCGGCATCGTTTGATCAGCGATGGTGCGGGCCGGCGGCGCAGGTGCGCGGGTTGCCGTTCGAGTTGCTTGCCAAGCGCGATGCACGATGGCGCGATGCCACGAAACAGGGGGACGCATCATGACCGCATCTACCAAACTCTGGCAAAAAGATGTGACGCTTAATGCCATCGCGGAGAAGTACGAGGTTGGTGAGGGCGTGGTGTGGGATGCGCGGCTCGTCCCCACTGATGTGTGGGGTTCGATGGCGCACGCGCTGATGCTGCACAAAATCGGCATCCTCACGGACGGCGAGACCGATGCGCTGCTGAAGGAACTCGCGCATATCCTCGATTTGAACGACGCGGGCGAATTCGTGATGGTGCAGGCAGACGAGGATGTCCACACGAAAGTGGAAAACCACTTGACCGCGACGACGGGCGAGGCGGGCAAGAAGATTCACACCGCCCGCTCTCGCAATGACCAAGTGTTGGTAGATTTGCGACTGTGGATGAAGGGGGCATTGCTCGACGCGATGGAGCAGATCATCGCTACGGCGCAGGCATTCGCGGCATTCGCGCGGCGCGAGGAATGGACGCCGATGCCGGGATACACGCATATGCAGCGGGCGATGCCCTCGTCGGTTGGGCTGTGGGCTGCCTCGTATGCCGAGGCATTGCTGGACGACCTGACGATGTTGCGGGCGGCGTATACACTCGCGGACCAGAACCCGCTCGGTTCGGCTGCCTCGTACGGAGTCAATTTGCCGATTGACCGCGAGATGACAACGAACCTCCTCGGCTTCGCCAAGACGCAGAACAATGTGCTCTACTCGCAGCACACACGCGGCAAATTCGAGGGCGCGTGTGTGCAAGCGTTAGCGCAGGCGATGATTGATCTCTCCAAGTTCGCGCAGGACATGACGCTCTTTCTGACACAGGAATACGGTTTTTTCCGTATCTCCAAGACGCTGGAGACGGGATCGAGCATTATGCCGCAGAAGCATAACCCCGATGTGATGGAGTTGGTGCGCGGGCGTACGCATGTCGTACTGGCGATGCAGGCGCAAATTTTCGGCGTTATCGCGGGGCTGCCGAGCGGCTACAATGCCGACTTCGGCGAGACGAAAGGCGCGATGATGCGGGCGTTCGAGATGGTGGGGGATGCCCTCGCCATCTGCGCCCTGACGATTGAAAGCACGACGGTGGACGGCAAGGCACTGCGTGAGGCATGTTCGCCGGAACTGTACGCGACCGACCGGGCGTACGCACTCGTGCAGGGCGGCGTACCGTTCCGTGATGCCTACCGGCAGATCGGCAAGATCGCACACGATCTACCCTATGTAGACCCGGACGCCGCATTGCACGAGCGCACGCATATCGGCGCGGCGGGCAATCTCGGACTCGACCGCCTCGATGCGTGGGCGGCGGGCGAGGCGGAAGCGGTGCGGCAACAACGCGAGACATTTGCGCGAGCAATCGAAATGCTCGTGGAGCGGGCGAGAGATGGAGTGACGAACTCCGGAAAGGACACCTGAGATGGCGACGAATGTGACGAGTGGCACACTGCTGGCGGAATGCCCCGAATGCGGGCATGAATGGGATGTGACGGGGCTGACGAAGGGCGAAATCATCCAATGCCCGGAGTGCGGCGTGGAACTGGAAGTAGTTAGCATCGAGCCGCTCGTGCTCCAACTCGCCCCCGAAGAAGAAGAAGACTGGGGAGAATAAGCGAGTAACGAAGAGGGTGTACCGGGTGGCGAGAGCGGGGCGGAATGCCTCGTTGCTCGGTGCGCACTCCTCGTTACTCCCCGAAGGGGGAGCCGATGGTACAGCGCGTGGCGATACTGGTGACACGGATGCGGACGGACGAAAAGCGGATCGTTGCCGCACTTGAAGCGCGGGGCGCGGAAGTCGTGCTGCTCGCGGACGGCAAAGTCGTGTTCGATCCACACTCCGATGCGTACGGCACCTACGATGCCGTACTCGACCGCAGCCTGCATCTGTCGCGCTCGCGGTACATTACTGCCCTCTATCAAGGGGCGGGTATTCCGACGGTAAACACCCCGGCGGTGATTACTCTGTGCTCGAACAAATTGCGGCAGAGCGCGGTGATGAATGAGGCGGGGGTACCGGTGCCTGCCGCCCGCATCGCCTTCTCACCGACTTCGGCAATCGAGGCAATCGAGCAGATCGGCTACCCGGCGGTGCTCAAGCCGGTGATCGGCACAGGTGGGCAACTCGTTGCCCTGATCGAGGATCGGGACGCCGCCGAAGCGGTGCTGGAACACAAAGCGACGCTCGGTTCCGCGCACCACGAAGTCTTTTACGTGGAGGAATACATCCCGAAGCCGGGGCGCGATCTGCGGGCGACGGTGATCGCGGGGCAGGTCGTGGCAATCGAGGCGCGAACGGGCGGGACGTGGCGCATTGGCGGCGATGCCGATACGAAGATTACTGCTGCCGAGGTCGGCCCGGAGGTATACGAGGTCGCGATGAAGGCATCGCGTGCGGTGGCGGGCTACACTGGCGGCGTGTTAGCGGTGGACATCTGGGAACACCCGGAGCGCGGACCGCTCGTCGGCGAAGTCAATTATGCGGTTGAGTTCCGGCGGACGGAGCAGGCGACGGGCGCAGACATTGCGGGCGCGATTGCAGACTATGTATTGTCGGCGGCGCAGCGCGGGGCGCATCTCGCGGGGGTCGCGGCGAGTGAGTGATACCCGTGCCGACGACATATCGCTGCTGCATGGCTTGGTTGCAATCGCGAGCGTTCACCCGCACGAGGGCGAGGCGGTGGCATATCTGTGCGGGGAGATGGCAGGGCGGGGATTTCGTACGTGCACGGATGAGGCGGGAAACGCCATCGGCGAGATTGGCGATGGCCCGCTCCATATCGTGATGCTTGGCCATATTGACACCGTGCCGGGGGTTGTGCCGGTGCGGATTGATGGCGACAACCTCTATGGGCGGGGCAGCGTGGACGCGAAGGGGCCACTGGCAACCTTCGTGGCGGCGACGGCAAAGGCGCACCGTGACGGGCTGCTCGATGGGTTGAAAGTGACGGTAATCGGGGGGACGGGCGAGGAGGCGCATTCGCCGGGGGCGAATTATCTGGCAACGACGATGCCCGCGCCGGACGCCTGCATCATCGGGGACCCGGGAGCGTGGGAAAGCATCGTGCTTGGCTACAAAGGCTCGATGCAACTCCGCTACGAACTGGCGCAGGCGAATTCGCACGGTGCAGGACAGCAAAAGCCCGCGACACAGATTGCCGTGGATGTCTGGAATGCAATTGTTGCGTATGGCACGCGCCTCAATGAAGGCATCGTACGCGAGTTCGACCGTGTGGAGCCGACGTTGCGGGCATTTGACTCGGAGAACGACGGGCTGACGCAGCGTGCGTGGTTGGAGATGAATGTGCGCGTGCCGATCTCGCACATGCCTGATGATCTGTACGCTGCATTTGTCGCGCTGCTGGACGGGCGCGGTACGCTGACGGCGGGAGAATCGTTCGTGCCGCCCTACCGCTGCGACAAGAATACGCCGCTGGTGCGGGCATTGCTGGCGGGGGTGCGGGCGACGGGCGGCACGCCGCGCTTTAAGGTGAAGACCGGCACCGCAGATATGAATGTCGTCGGCCCGGTATGGAAATGCCAGATGGCGGCATATGGCCCCGGCGATTCCGCGCAGGATCATACGCCGGACGAGCATCTCAGCCTCGTAGAATACGTACAGGCGGTAGACGCCCTCGCCGCTGCATTGGGCGCGATGGGTCGGGGATGAACACAATGAACCGCAGAAGACGCAACGAGTGCGGCGGCATTCAATAGATATTCTGTTGCTCTGCGTCTTCTGCGGTTCAACGATTCGGGTTTGGTAGAGGAGTACAGGCACGATGAAACTGGGAATCCTGCTCTCGCAGGTGCGGATCGAAGAGAAA
>JBBRMX010000213.1:0-6318 GCA_038230615.1 Thermomicrobiales bacterium
CCGGAGCATTACTTGTCGTGCAGTCACTGCTGCCGTGAGCCGTTGCGGGGCAGTAGGTGGGGGGATGAGAGAAATGAGCGGTCGTGCGGTCACGGTCGGTTGCGGCAACAGGGTGGGTTGCGCAGCACGGAGGTCGCGGACAACGAAACCGTACGGCCCGCCCGGAACGGTTACGAAGGCATGCTGAAAGGCGGCGACCGACCATTGCGCCCGCGCCCCGCCCGGAAGCCAGCCTGCGATGCGCGATGGTTGCGAATCAGGGTCGTTGACTGTCACTGTCTGTGCGTTCATGCCAACGACGACCGCGCAATGTGGGCCATACGTCTCCCCACGACCGAGAGCGGTGCCATCGAGCACGACGACGACTGGCGCACCGGTTTCGACCGCAGCGCGGACGAGATTCATCGCGGCATCGGCGGTCTGGGCGCGGCTGGCGCGAATGTCTTCTACCGCGAGACTGTATGAGCGCAATGCCTGCCGGATTTCCGGTGGTATGATCCGGTCACGGGGGTTGCCAGTTGCTTGGCGCGCCATATTGAGAAAATCGCGACCGGATAGCCTGTCGGGGCGTTTTCCGTAGTATTGTGCAACCATCGCAATGGCGGTTGGGGCGCAATCAATGCTTTGTGTAGGTTGACCCTGATATTGGGAGAGATACGGAAATACATCGAGGCGCACCCGTGCGCTCACAACGATGTCCCCCGTAAGCGGCAGGCGAGCGAGTGGGAATGCGGCTGCGGCACAGCCGAGGGCGATAATCGCTGTGCGGCGCGAAATCGGTGTATGAGTCATAGAAACGTGCTACCTGTTTGTTTGCGAAGACCGTACTGTGTTGCTGAGGGGCGATTGTAGCATACACGAAGAGGTATGGCGATTTCCCGGAACGGGGAGTAAACAGAGGAGGGCATGTGGGGGACGATGCGGCATTACTGGCGGCGGCACACGCACTGCGTGCCGACCGCGTACATGGTGCAATGCAACTGGCAATGCAGGCGGTGCGATCTGCCGCCGAGTTACTCGACGCCGCATCGGAGCGCGATGTATCTACGGTGGTGCGAGTACTGGCGCGGGCACGTCCCAGCATGGTGGCGATCCCGAATGCGCTGGCACTCTTTCTTGCCCCATATGCACACGGGGAGCGACGTGACGAAATCGCGCAGCGTGCGCGTATGATACAACTCGCGTGGGTGCAGGAACAGCAGGCACTCATCGAACAGGCGGCGACGCTCGTGCCATCGGTTCCTTTTCTTTATAGCCACTCGTCACACACACGGCAGACAATCATCGCGTGTAAGACGCGGATTACTCATGTCGTTATCCCGGAGGGACGCCCAATAGACGACGGGAAACTCGTTGCAACGCTGCTCGCGCAGGAAGGCATTGCGGTGACGCTCATCACCGAGGCGCAGATAGGATGGTGGCTGCCGCAGACACAGGGAGTATTCGTCGGCGCAGATACAGTGTCACCCGATGGTGCGGTATATAACCATATGGGCACCGCGACACTTGCGGCACTCGCACAGATCCAGCATATCCCGGTGTACTCGCTCACACACTCACTTAAGATTGCGCCCTATGATCGCCCCGACGATGTGCAGGAGGAAAACGACCCTGCGGAAGTCTGGGCAAACCCGCCGGAAGGTGTGACGGTTCGCAATATGACCTTTGACTGCACACCCGCGACGCAGATCACGATCATCACTGAGCGTGGCACAGCAAATGCGGGGAAGATCGCGGCAGCATCGGCGCGACATCGGGCGGCATGGCAACAGGTAGGGCTGGCATAAGCACGCAGACGACGAAAGGACAACACCTGATGGATGTGCGGATACTGACGATCCCGGCGGTGGACCGTCCCGGTGGAAATGATGCTGCCCCTGCTGCGTTGGAGCACGCAGGGCTTTCGGCGCAACTCGCGCAACGCGGTATCCATGCCACAACGGTCCCTGTCGCACCTGTTGCGCCTGACGCGCTCGGCGACGACGATGTAACGAACATCGCATATCTCGGCGCGAATATCGCAGCGGCGGTCGCGGACGCGCTTCGCAGCCACATACCCGCGCTGATAATAGGGAGCAATTGCAACGCACTCGTCGGGGTGCTCGCTGGATTCGAGCAGGCGTACAGCCCGACCGCACGCATCGGGCTGGTCTGGTTCGATGCACACGGCGATTTCAACACACCGAGTACGACGCTCACCGGACGGATCGGCGGAATGCCGGTCGCGGTCTGTGCGGGTTTGGCATACGCACATTGGCGGGAGATCACGGGGCTTGTCGTGCCGGTGCCGACGAATCGCATCATCATGGTGGATGTTCGTAACCTTGATCCGAAAGAAAAGATGCTTATCGCCGCAACGGATGTGATCGTCGCGTCGGTCGAGCGCGGACGCCCCGGCGTGCCACTCGCGGATGCACTCGTACGTCTTGTCGAAGTATGTGATGTGCTCTATCTACATGTGGACGAAGACGTACTCGATGCGCCGTATGTCCCGAACCACGGTACTATCGAGCCGAATGGCCCCGATATGGCTGCGGTGCTTCGCGCCCTGCAAGCCGTATTTGCGACAGGAAAGGTCGCCGCATTTGGGCTGGTGTCGGTGAATGCGGCGGGCGAAGGGGGGGCGACAAGCATTGCCTCGGCAATGGAGTTGCTGACGAACGGTGTTGAGTATTGGTGTGCTGCGGGAAATGTCGCATAAGTTTCCTTATGCGACAAATAGAGGGGGTACGATGCCGCGCTGGATTAAATATGTTGCAGTCTTCGGGACAGCGGCAGTCATCATCGTTGCGGCGCGGACGATTCTCGCGCCGTTCATCCTTGCGATTGCGACCGCGTACATTGTCGGGCCACTGATTGACCGCGGGCAGAATGCGCTACGGTTGCCGCGGGTGGGTGTGGTTGCGCTCTTTTATCTTGTGGTGATCGGTGTCGCGACGGTGCTTGTCTTGCTCGTGCAACCGGAGTTTGCACGTCAGACGACGGGACAAAATGGGCTGTTTCGTTCCAGCGGCGGGGTCACAGCAGGTGTACTGGATCGCGTCAGCCAGAATGTGGAGATCGTGACTTTGTTGCGGCGGGCGGGCATTGACATCGTCGCCTTCGATGACCCCGCGTACCCCGAAAAGCGCACGGCGGTTGCACGACAGTTGCAGGACGAAGTAACCCGTGCCACGCAACCGGGGCAAGTAGCGGAGATCGCCCGGACAACGTTCGACGTGCTGTTGAAGTTCGTGATTTGGTTCTTTGCAACATTCTATTTGCTGCTTAATGGCGCGAAAGCTACCGCATTTTTCTTACGTTTCGTTCCAGATGAACGACAGGCACAGGTGAAGAAAGTGATTGCACAGATTCACGCGGTGCTCGGCAAGTATTTGCGTGGGCAGCTCTATCTCATCGTGATCATGTCGGTGTTGTCATACATTGCGCTTCGCCTCTTTCATGTGCCATATGCCTTCCCGATAGCGATCATGACGGGATTGCTGGAGGTAGTGCCGTTCGTCGGGCCGATTATCGCAACGGTGATTGCAACACTGGTCGCGCTGGCATTTCTCGGTACCGGTAAAGCGGTCGGCATCGCCGTCACATACCTTGTGCTGCGGCAGTTCGAGGATCAGATTGTCGTACCGCAGTTGATCGGGCGCGTCGTACATCTCGATCCTGTCGTCACGATTTTCGCGGTATTGGCGGGTGAGCATATCGGCGGAATTATCGGCGTCTTGCTTGCGGTGCCGCTGGCAGCAACCGCCCGTGTCTTGCTAGACGAACTTTTCCCGCCGAGGGCACCGGGCGACGATGCCTCTGCTCTTACCAAAGTAGCGATGGCAGGTACGGCATTGCCGAACGATCCGGTCATGCCCTCCGCTATGCTGCCGACTATCACGCGCAACGATCCACTCGGTGAGGTAGTGCCGTGACGCAAACGACCTACGATGCCATTGTGATCGGGAGCGGTCCCAATGGACTGGCGGCGGCAATCCGGCTGGCGGAAGCGGGGCGGTCGGTGCTGGTGGTCGAGGCGCGAACGGTAGCAGGCGGGGCGGTAGCGACGGGAGAAGTGACCTTGCCCGGTTTCCGCCACGATCTCTTTTCGGCGGTGTATCCGGCAGCAGTGGCATCGCCAGTCTTCGCGCGGATGCCTCTCGCAGCCCACGGGTTGCGCTGGGTTCATCCGCCCGTTGCAGTGGCGCACCCCTTCCCGGACGGACGCGCCGCCGCGCTCTATCGTGACGTGGATGCGACAGTCGCAAACCTCGATGCCTTTGCACCCGGAGATGGTGGGCGATGGCGGGAGTTCGTCTCGCCGTACCTGCAGCACTTCGAGGCGATGCGAAACACGATGCTCAGTGGATGGCCGCCAGTGCGTGGCGGGTTGCAATTTGTCTCTGCATTCCGGCTCGATGGCAGTCTTGAGTTTGCACGGTTGCTGTTGCTTTCGGCGGAGGGGCTGGCACGCGATCTGTTCACCAGCAGTGAAGCGACCGCGTGGTTGTATGGGTCTGCTATGCACGCGGATGTGCCGAATAGCGCAGCGGGCAGCGCAATCGGCGCGTTTTATCTCTATCTGCTCGGTCACACAGTCGGCTGGCCAAGCCCGGAGGGAGGCGCAGGGACACTTGCGACCGCGCTTGTGCGGTATTTGGGTGCGCTCGGCGGGATGGTACGCCTTGGTACTCCGGTGGTACGAATCGTCGTTGAGCATGGTCGGGTAGCTGGCATTATCACGCAGAACGGCGATATGTTGCGTGCGCGAGTGGTCATCGGTGATCTCACACCGCGTGGGCTGATCCGGTTGACGGGCGATGCGTTGCCCGCCCCCTATGTGGCGAAATTGGGTCGGTTTCGGATGGGTCAGCAGAGTATCAAGGTGGATTGGGCATTGGATGCACCCGTGCCGTGGGATGCACCGGAAGCGCGATTGGCAGGGACCGTGCATGTTGGTGGATTGCCCGCCGATCTCGATGCGGCAGTCGCGGCTATCGGGCGAGGCGAATTGCCGCAGCGACCGTTTGTGTTGTTCGGGCAGCAATCGCTCGCCGATCCGACCCGCGCCCCAGCGGGCAACCATACTGCGTGGGGATACACCCATGTCCCGACGGGCATTGATTGGATAGCGGAGCGAGATCGGTATGTTGAACGTATCGAGGCGCACATCGAGCGGTTTGCCCCCGGTTTTCGCAGCCATATTCTCGCCCGCTACGTCCAGACGCCTCACGACCTCGAACGAGCGAACGCGAACCTCGTCGGGGGCGATGTGGGCGGCGGCAGCTACGCCCTCGATCAACTCGTGTTCCGCCCCTTTCCTACCCTCTCACCATATCGTACGCCGGTGCATGGTTTATACATAGGGAGCGCAAGCACCTTCCCTGGTGCTGCGGTTCACGGTGTTGCAGGCGATGCCGCCGCTCGCCTCGTCCTTTTTGACTTTCCTTAGAGCGTCAGCGTATATATGACTGGTCTTATGGGATATGACATGTTTACGTAGGGATTGAGATGCAAGATCAAGTTATACGCCATGTGATAGTGCGGGGACGGCAAATACATTACAGGCTACGCATTAGTGTGCGTGCGAAACATGTGCGGCTTGTTGTGTCGCCACAGGGCTACCTTGTAGTAGTCGTTCCAGCAGGATACAGCCTACAACGGCTCCCTTCCCTTTTGGAGATGAAAGCCGCGTGGGTTCTGCACCACCTCGACCGAGTTGCGGCGCAAGAAGCATCGTCGCCGCAACATGTGCCGGACTTCCTCACCCTCTCAGGGTCAGTTTACGCGGTAGTGATCGTACACTTGTTGGCATCGCCCCCATCAGTGTCGCGCTGCAGTCACACACTACAGGTAGTAGCACCGGATGATACAGCGGCTAAAACCGTGCTGGCACAATGGCTGCGGGCAGAAGCGGTAACGGTAATCAGTCAATGCGTCGCGCACTGGGCGGGAACGATGGGACTTTCGTACGGTCGTGTGACAATCCGCGACCAGCGGACACGTTGGGGCAGTTGTTCTGCGGCGGGAAATCTCAACTTCAATTGGCGGCTCCTCCTCGCACCGCCTGAAGTGCGGGAATATGTCGTGATTCACGAACTTGCCCACCGCACCCATTTCAACCATTCTGCACCATTCTGGGAAGTTGTGGCGCACTATTGTCCCGATTACGCAAGACATCGTGCATGGCTTCGTACAGATGGCCTTTTGCTCTCCTTTTGAGCGACGAAGACTCGTGGGGGTAGGGAAAAAAGTTGGTTCACCAGTACACCACGATGAGTGTGGGGGAGTTTTAACCAAAAAGAGTATAGAGAAAGTTGTGGACACAAAGCTACA
>JBBRMX010000214.1:0-6257 GCA_038230615.1 Thermomicrobiales bacterium
AATATCCGGCAGGGTATCGCTGAGATGCCGCAACATACCGGACGGCCCACACCAAACTGCTCCCCCGCAACGGCGAAGAAGCAGTGGCGGTGTCCCACGTACAATGCCCGCTAATCGAGTGGCTCGACACCCGCATCCCACCGCTGACCGAGAGCCTGCCGCACACCGAGCGAGAGCGTGGGATACGCATGGATCGCCTGCGCGACACGACCCGCGAAGGCGTCTGCCTGCATAATGACGACGATCTCGTGCAGTATATCGCCTGCGTGCGGCCCGATAATGTGCGCCCCGACGATCTGCCCGCCACCGAGCATCTTCGTGAGCGATTTGGGCGCGAGGATGATTTTGATAAGCCCGTCCGTCTCGCCCATCGTGATCGCACGATCCACGCGGTCGAAGTTCCATCGCCAGACTTCTACCTTATCGCCGTATTCTTTGCGGGCTTCCTCCTCGGTCATTCCGACCCGCGCAACTTCGGGATCGGTGAAGGTTGCCCACGGCACGACGCGGTAATCCGCTTTTTTCGGTTTGGTTTTCTTGCCCGGTTTGCCGATATTCTCGGTCACAAGCCGCCCCTGGTATTCCGCGACATGCGTAAACTGATACAGCCCGGTCACATCGCCCGCCGCCCAGATATGCGGCACATTCGTTTGCAGCGATTCATTGACGGTCACGCCCTTCGGGGTGAACGCGACGCCCGCCGCATCGAGATCGAGCGTCGCAATCCGTGCTTTGCGCCCCGCGCACACGATGATCGTCTCGACGGCGACGGTGAAATCCTGCCCGTCTTTCCGTGCCGTGAGGATCTTGTCGCTGCCGGAAATCTGCACGCGTTTTGCCTCCGCACTGGTGTAGACGACTGCCCCGTCCCGCGTGAGCAACGGCTCGATGGCAGCGGACATTTCGGGGTCTTCTTTCGGAAGCAGTCGTTTGTTGCGCCCGATGATCGTCGTCGGCACCCCGAAGCGGGCGAAAATCTGCGCGAACTCGCAGCCGATTGGCCCGCCACCGAGAATCGCCACCGAGCGCGGCAGATGATCGAGTTGCTGGAGAACCTCGATATTCGTGAGGTAGCCCGCCTCGCGCAATCCCTCGATTTCTGGCACATTTTCTTCAGAGCCAGTAGCAATGACGATGTGTGTGCCGTGCAACTCGCGGGTGCCGACCTGCACGCGGTGGGCATCGAGGAAACGCGCCTGCCCTTCGATTACATCTATCCCGATGCGGCGGTAGACTTCGGCATTCTCGCCCTTCGCAATCTCCGCGATGATCGCATCTTTGCGGGCGACAACTTTCGGGAAATCAACCGCAATATCGTTCGCCACCAACCCGTAATCGGCGGCGTGGCGCATCTGCCGGAAGACTTTCGCGCTCTCGATATAGGCTTTCGAGGGGACACACCCCGTGTAGAGGCATTCGCCGCCAACGCGCTCTGCTTCGATCATCGCTACCCGGTGTCCCATCTCGGTTGCAAGACGTGCGGCGGTCATCCCCGCTGTCCCCGCACCGATCACGATCACATCGTACGTGTCAGCCGCACTCGTTGCCATCCCCCACCTCCCACGATCATTTTTGTTATCTGCTCACTCATGGTACACCCGATAGTACGTCGTCTTCATGACGACGGATGCATCGTTAGATGAGCGGCTTGAATGCATACACAATGCGGTCGTACCACATGAGCAGCGACCACGCCACCGAGAGCGAGAGCAGCGCGGCGACCGCAATGCCACCCCATCGCCCCTGCCGCGAGAGCCACGCGAGGGCGATGCCCGCACCGACCGCGACGGCAGGCAATGCATAGAGTGCGTACCGGACATAGAGCCGTGCGACGATCCCGATGACGAGCATCACGAGGACGACGAGCAGCCAGATCGCCAGCGTCAACAGGAGAGAGAACCGTGATCCGAGACCTGAAACCCGAAACGCATCATCGCGCACTGACCGCGCGAGCAGTGCGAGACCAAGAAGGGCGGCAACGACAGGCCAAACACCGTAGAACGCATACCCCATCTCCCACGCTTCCCGCACAAGGGCGACTGCGAAATTGTCCGTGGCGATGGCGGGCAGACCGATGCGGTCGTCCGGGGTCGCGCCACCCGTGCGATAGCGTTGCGGCGACGGTTGGGCGGGCATCGTTCCATTCGCGTCCGGCGTGCTGTCGCGGGCAATAACGGTTGTCTGCCGCCCCGACAGGATATTCTGCGCGGGGAACCGCCAGAAGACTGCGAATGCAACGATGCCCGCGATGACCGCCGCCACCGTAAAAAGCACTAAGGCTGTCCATCCCGCCCGTGACTGCGCCCGTGCCGCCAGTAGAAGCCGCACCGTACCGTACAGCACGAGCGTAGCCGCCGTGAGAACGAAGACGCCGATGTGCGACAGCAATGTCAGCGCGATCACCGCCACGAACACCGCGCACCACGCCATCGCCTCGCCTCGCCGCCCCGCCAGCCGTCCGTAGCCAAGCACGAGCAACCCGAACAGCACCGCAAGCAATCCTTCTGCAAAGATATTGGCGAAGACGCCCCACGAATAGACAATCCAGCCAACGGGCATCGCCGCCATCGTCGCCACTGCGAGATTGGCGGTTCGCAGGTCGCGCATAGCAACGCGCACCGTCGCCCAGACGATGCACAGCCGCGCCGTATCTATCGCGAGCGCGAACAGTACGAGTAGCAGCACACGGTCGCGCACGACGAGCGTGAAGGGCCAGAGAACGAGGTACGGCGTCGGCGCATAGAGGATCGTGCGCCCGCCAACTTCGGCGGATTCAATCGGCAGCAACAACTGATGGCGGTCCACGACATCCGCGAGGCGATTGAGATGGAACCGCAAATCCACTACCGCGATGAGTGGGTGCATCACCCCTACAAAACGCAGAGCGACGACCGCGCCCGCTACCGCAGCCAGCCAGCGGACATCATGCGCAGTCGTTGCCAGCCCGCACCGGCGGCAGAGCGGCGGCACCGCGAACCGGATTGCGGCACAGACAGCGACCATCAGAACGCCCGCCCGCAGAATATTGCCCGCATCCACCGTGAGAAAGAGACGGTTTGCGGCGATCCAGACCGCCATCGTCCCCCCC
The DNA here is from genome assembly GCA_038230615.1 of Thermomicrobiales bacterium. Lineage (GTDB taxonomy): Bacteria > Chloroflexota > Chloroflexia > Thermomicrobiales > JALYUS01 > JBBRMX01. The sequence goes on from JBBRMX010000214.1 coordinate 3,089, forward strand.
GCGACCACCGCACCGACCGCCGCACCACGTCGCCCAATGCCCGATGCCATGAGTGCCAGCCCGACACACACTGCGCCGAGCCAGAGCGAAAACGCGATCCGCACAGGCGGCAGCAGTACCCCGCCCCCGACCGGGCGCAGCGTCACATCCTCAACCACGATGCCGAGCGTGCGCCGGTCGCCACGCGGGGTGAAGGGCGACGCGGAAACGGCAAGTGTGAGCGAACCGTGCGCAGTCAGGTCGGCAGGAATATCCACATGGTAGGTCGCAAAATCCGGCGTGCAGCGGAATGCCCCGACAATGACGCCGTTGGCAAGGATGCGGACATCGGGCTGCGGGTTGTTCGCACCGTTCAGCACGAGGTCTACGCCGTATGCACCGCGCCCGATGCCGGGGAGTTCCAGCGTCCCTTCGCCGCGTGTCCACCGGAACCGCCGTCCACCATCCGTCACCGCTTGACGCTCCGGCGCATTGAAGTTTCGCACAAGGGCAGTGTCCACCGTCGCATCACCGACCGGGATATGGACTGTGGGACGCACCTGATATGCCGCCCCGATCAGCAATGCAGGCGCAACGAGCAGCACAAGCAACCAGCCGATGCGGGAGGAATCGCGCCACACTCCCCCGGCGTTCTGACGGCTCATCGTCGCTTACCCCCCTTTGGGATACGCGACGAAGGCGGGAACGCCGCGTGCACCGGCGGGGCTTGGGCCGTCTACATGCGGCAAGTCTCGCGCCCACGGCACCGCCGCGATTACCCGATCGGGCGGGGCATCTTTCGCCCCGTTCGGCAGCACGACGACGTACGATGCGGGCAATGCCGCACTGTTCGCGTCCTCCAGCGCACGCAGGGTGATCACACCGTCTGCCGACCGCACGAAAAACGGGAAGACATCGCGGTCGAGCATCGCACGCGGCACAAAGGCGGTCAGCCCCGGTATCTCCCGCCCCTGCGCGACGAGGTACGTACCCGCCTGCGATGCGAAATAGGTATCGAAGCGCAGCGTCTCGCGGGGGTCTGTCCGCATCACCCCGAAGTATGTCCCCGCGTTCAGCGCGAGGATAGCGGCAAGCACGAACGAAATGAGCGCGGGTTGCACGAGTGCAGTGCGTTTCGTGCCGACACCCACCGTAGCGAGGCGGGGCAAATGCCGCCAGACCGCATCCAGCCCAATGGCGGCAAGGAGCAGGGCGGGCGGCAAGGTGTCGAATGCCCGCAGCGTGTTCGGAGCATCAGTAGCGAGGAGGCTCGGCACGAGCATTGCAACAAGCCACGCCACGCCGAACCGCGCCCCGAACACACTGCGGGCATCACGCAATCCGACGCACGCCAGCGCAAGCCCGATCAAAAAGCCAACCGCCGTCATCGCATCGAGGTGCGGGGCGCGGGGCAGGTTATGCTTCGGCTCGAAGTCCCCGTACACAGTGTACATGCCGAGATTGGGCGCGATATTGTCCACCAGTGCCGCGAGCGGGTCCTGTCCGAGCCGCCGCAGGTTCGCCTCGCCCCAGATCGCAGTCTGATCGGGGCGGTTCAGATACTGGGTGCGGTGGAAGACGATGTAGTTGACCATTGGCGCGGCGACAATCAGAAACGTGACCGCGAAAACTGCGAAACGCGGCATCCACGCCCGCCACATCGCCCGCTCCCGCACGAACAAGATAATGCCCGCCCCCGCGAACAGAAAGAGCACGAACGGGCTACTGTGATAGACATTGACACACCCTGCCGCCGCGACGCCCGCGAATATCCAGTCCGCGATGCGCCGCCTCCGTACTGCCCGCAGAAAGAGCCAGACCGCCAGCAGCACGATCATTGCGGAGAATGCCGGGATCAGCCCGACCCGCTGCATCCGCATCGCCCAGAACGACACCGCGCACAGATACGCCGCGATCAGACCGACACGCACCCCGAACAATTGCCGCCCGACAAGAAAAAGCAATCCAACCGATGCCATCCCCGCCGCCGCCATACACGCCCGCAGGGTGGCGACCGACACGCCGAAAAGTTGAAAGGCGAACGCGAGCGGATAAAGGAAAAAAGCGGGGAGCGCGATATCGGGTTCATAGACCGGGCGATAGGTGGGGTCATCGAGCAGTTTTGCCGCCCGTAATGCGTGCCGCGCCTCATCGCGGAACAGGCTTGCAGGCATTTCGGTCAGCAACGCGACGCGCAACCCGACCGCGACCGCCGCAATTCCGACAAGCGCGACAAGCAGCCATGTTGAACGCATCTCGCCGCCGTCAGCGTCCAAGCGCGAAAATGACCGGGGCGAACCGGAAAACATACCGGCGAGCGCGATCAGCAACCCGACCACGAGCAGTACCGCGCCTACCAGCATCGCCCGATGCAGCCCGATAATCGCTTGCCCCGCCACTGCGACGACCACGCCGACAAGCACGAGCACATCGTCGCTGACAAAGAAAACCCGTTGCATGACGCGGGGCGGAAATGTCGCTGCCCGCCACCACGACCGCGACCATACCGCCGCAACCACAAGCGCGAGCACGATCTCCAGCAGCAACGCGACCCGCCAGAACGGTTCGCGTATTGCCGATACTCCGCCAATGACGATACACAGCATGGCGAGTGCTGCGGGGATATGACACCACGTACGCCGTCCGAAAACCATCGGCGTGAGCAGCACGAGCAGCAGCACCGTGAGCAAGGCATCCGGCGCGGGTACAGCGACGCCCGACGTTGCCGTGAGCGTCGCGTCGCCCGTAAGCAGGACGCCGAGTTGCCGGGGGTCGCCCGCCGGACTGAACGGCGCGGTCGTGATGGTCAGCAGAAGATCCGCATCGCCACGCACGAGGGACGCGACATCCACCGCAACGGGATGCCCGATATTGGACGACCACTGATCGAGCACCCGCCCGCCCGCGCTGAGCGTGACCGGCACGACCGGCGCACCCACCGGACGCGGCACAAACTGCATCGAGAGGATTAGCGGGCGGTTCGCGGGCAAGGTCTGCCGCGCTACCCGAAACCGCAGCGTAGATTCTTCGCCCGTCCAGCGGAACGGTGTGCGGTCAGCGGCGCGTTCGCCCGCGTTCCACCCCGTTGCGGCGTGATCGAACGGCAGATCGGCAGGCGAAAGGCGCATCGTGTACGGTCGCTGCATTGCCGCGATCAGCGCGACCGCCGCCAGCACCGCAATGAGCAGCA
>JBBRMX010000215.1:0-6252 GCA_038230615.1 Thermomicrobiales bacterium
ACCCGAGACCACTCAGATCGCTCGGTCGTCCCAGCCAGTCAGCAAACGAGGCCCCAATCGGCCGCGTAACGATGTAGGCAAACCAGAAGGCGAGGATCTCGTTGAAACCAAAGAACCGGTAGCCAAGGATCGGGATCGCGATGATGGCCGTAAAGAGCACCGCCGCGAGAAAGTACCCCAGACCGGGAATGCTTGCGATCAGGTCACCGGCAGCCGTGCCAAGCGCGAACGCAGCCATGACCGTGGCCCAGTAAAACCCCTCGCGGCGACGGGTGTCGATATGATGGATGGAGAGCGTTTTCTCACGTGCATACCAGACCGCGAAAATCGCAGCCAGCGCGACCGCACAGGCACCGGTCGTAACGAGAAACGGGACCCCTAACAAGCCGTGTGGGATATCGGCGAGCATGGTGCCGACGATCGCGACCATGCTGATTGTCGACCAGTAGACCCACGGTATATAGCGACGAACCGAGAACTGCAGGATCAGGAAGGTAGTGAGGCTGATCACCCCCACCACGATCCCTACGAGGCCGAAGTGGATCAATAAGAAGTCCGACAGCGATTCGCCCATCGCTGTGGTGAGGAGTTTGATGATCCAGAAGTAAACGGTGATCTCCGGGACCTTGCGCAACGCGGGCAGTGTGCCTTGCAAGGGGCGCGCAATGCCGTGAGAACTGGCGACCGTAAGGCTGGTTTCGTCCGACACAGATACGGGGAAGAGCGGGTTCCTCATCTTTGCGCATTTCCTTTCAACAATACGGCGTCGGGCACACGGCATCAGACATCAGGTATCAGGCATTGGCGCGATGCGCTCCGACCGGTCGGGTCTATTTCGCGGCGCGATTATTACTCACCGCGTAGCGGCGCGACACCGGGACGGCACCCATACGAGGAATGATCTCGTGGTGGGTTTGTGGTCCACCTCTCCCCCATCCGGTTACTCCTCATGGAGGAGAGGCCGAAGTGTTCATATGCCACGAGGATGAAATTCCTTTCATCGACAGGGGCAAAGCCTCCCGCAGTTGCATGTGGGAAAACCCGGGCGGCAAGACGTCGTTTTCGAACGGGGGCACGTCGTCCCCCGGGCGCGTTCTGTACGAAGCAGCGATACCGATGCCGCTGACTATCGCCCGAAGCAACAGGTGGGTGAGCAATTCATCACCGAAATTGCTCAGCGTGCCGCCGTGCCATGCCCCACAGCGAACCCATCGTGACTCTGGGTGCGGTTGATAGGTCGTCGCTCAAGGTCAATGTGACGCAGACGAAAGAACCCGAGCAGGAGGACGAGGACGATAACGGGGATCGCGAGTTGCGAGAGTCGGTAGATTAGCGAGGCCGGTGGACTGTGCGGGTCTACACCCATCTTCACCACGGCGGCAGTGCCATTGCCCGCCGGACCTGCCACGGTCATTGTCACGTTCCAGTCCCCCGCCACGGCAATGGGGGGAACCAGTTTGGCATGTCCCGTCTTCGTGATCGCTTCGAGGTGAATCGGCACGCTCCCGACCACATCAGCATCACCGCCCTTTGTCGGCACCGCATCAAAGGTCACCGTCGTACCATCGGGGACGATTTGCCCTTTGGCGATGAGCGCAACATCCAGAAACATATCGTCTGCAAAGGTCTTGCCGGTGATATTCATGAGATACGGCCCTACCGGGACATTCGGTGCAACGGTCTGCATCTCCTGTCGCGGGGGATCAACCATCGTGGCTGGGACTGCCTGGCCCCAGAAAAGCAGGGGACCGATGAGACTGAGAAGGAAGCCGCCACACCCTTGGATAATCTGCATCGCTACCACTCCTTGATGATGCTGTCTGTCCGGTAAACGATTACCCTCACGCACGCCGCGCTGGGGCCCTACTGATTGCCGGCTCAGGGCGCGTGGAGGTCATGAGAAATGCGAGGAGGTAGCCGAGGGCCCCTGCCTGCACGATCGAGCCGGCCCAGACGAACCCAGTCAACCAGACGCCGCCCGCAAGCCCCGTGATGATGAAGAAAGGATAGTAGATGCCCCACAGGATCAGTGGCACCACGGCCGCAAATGCCCGGAACCGCCAGATGTTGCCCGATGACGGCTTCAAGAGAGTCATTGCCACATCGCTGATCCCACCGGCGAGCAGCCAGATCGGGAGAAAGAGCGGCACGCGGGTCACGAGCATGGTGAGCAGGCAGTACGTGCCGAAGATCAACGTGATGCTGCCCCGTGGCAGCGTGACGCGTTGCACGATCCACAGCAACACCCCCATCACCACCGCCGTTTCGAGGAGCACACTGAACACGGTGACGATGGCCCCCTGGTCGATACGCCCGGCTTGCAAGGCCCAGGGCTTCGCAACAAGTGGCGAATTGAGAAAGGTGGAGAACGAAATGGCGCTCAAGGTCGCCACTACCGAGAACACGAAAGGGACGAGCCGGGCAAACGTCATGGACTCTCCCCAGCGTTGCCGGGCCACCTCGGCGCGGATCGGGCCAGATGCGAACACAGCGATTCCCGCAAACAGGCCGATGTGCGTCGGGCTATTGAGCGCTTCCTGGCCCACCTCAAAACCCCAAACCGCGTGGCTGGTGAGGTCGATGCACCCATCAATCGCAAAGAACACGATCCCCGCGAGCGAGATGCCGTAGCCGATCGGCAACGTGTTCGACCAGCGATAGCCTGCGAGCAGATTAGTGATGCCGGTATACGCGAGCAGCACGCCCGCCATCACCGTGGCCGAGTAGAAGAGCAGGTGATACTGACTGAAGATCGACTGATCGGCGCCATAGGTGGCGTGAGACCAGATATCGAGAAACAGGCCACCAATCGCAAGCATGGTCAGGAGGGCGAAGGTCAGGTCGAACGCGGGAGTGCTGCGGGCTTTGGTTTGATCGAGCTGTGCGGCATCGCGGAGATCGAGAAACTGCGTGATGTCTGCCAACATAATGTGTCTCCTCCAGTGAACGAATGGACGGCTGAGCGCGGCAGCCCGTGCGGCTATTGCAGAGTGACCGTGAAGTGTGTTGTTTCCTCCTTTCCACCCGCGCTGATCTCGACTGCCAAGTTCCAGACTCCCGCCATCGCGCATTGCACCCCCGTGGCAACGTAGCGACCGGGCGTGGTCGGTCGGGCAGGGATGATGGCTGCTGCCATGCCGTCGAGCGGCATCGTTGGCACAATCACCACCCGGTCGATCGCCGAAGACGTGGCGCCTGTCGGGGTGAGGTCCACGGTGACGATGCGATCACCGGGGCCCGTCGCATCTACCGTGAAGCGCACGGTGTAGTCTGCCGTCTGGTTGATCTGTGCGGCGGGAGCATGCGGAATCACTCCCATCAGACCGAGCACGAAAAGGCAAGCGAACAGGGTACCTGCCGCGATGAACCGCCAGAACTTCATGGGGTTCCTCCTGCGGGAGCGATATCGAGCGACAGGGGCACGGTCACGACGACATTGGTGTCTGCCCGCTTCACCTGCGCCCACGCGATGTAGTGGCCAGGCTCGGGAAAGGTGTAGGCGAAATGCACGGTGGGGGCGAGCGGTGCAGGGGTTGCAGGTGCAGTGGTCGAAACAGCGAACCCGCCTGTTGGCCCACCTAAAGGTCGGGCTGCCTGCGCGAGGTCCATTGCATGGACATGCCCGAAAACGGTGCCCTCGGTGTTTGTCGCAAGGAGATGCCCTGCCATGCCGAGGTAGGGAGCGAGGGGAAGTGCGTGACCGCCCGCAGTGAACGTGAAGGCGAGCACGACTTGCTCCCCGGCACGGATGGTGGGGTGTGATACGGTGACCGTGACCGCAAGATCGGCGATCTCACGCGTACCGACTCCGGGCGCGGCTTCTGCCTGTGCATCGGATGCTGCGCCACTTACCGAAAAGTGTCGGGGAATTACCTGAGTGCCGCTGTCCTGGCGCATCACTTCGATGTATGCCGTGTAGTCGCCGGGTCGGTCGGGGGTGACGGTCGTCAGGTACTGTCCGGGGGCGATGCGTGCGGGGTGAATGTGCCGGAAGAAGCCCCCGTCCGCGCTCGTGACCACGAAATGCATCAGGGCATTGTGATCGGGCACGAGATCGTCAACGGGCAGGCCCGTGCCGCCGTCGGTCACATCGAGGGCGATCTGCATCGGCTGCCCCACACGCGTGTCCGGTGTCTCGGTGTGCAGCGTCACGTTCACGTACGGGCGACCGTACAACGCCGCGTTCGTCGCGGGCATTGCCGCATCTATGGGGATAAACTGAGTGGCGAGAAAGGCACCAAGGGCGACGAGCACGCACGCAGTCATTGCACCGGTGAGCGGCGGCTGAACGCGAGCCGGGAAGGGTAGGCGACGACAATGCATGACAACGCGTACCGTCAGCGCGCCGCAGATGATGGTGAGAAACGCTCCCAGCGCACCGATCATGACCACGACAACCCACGGGACAGGTGACGTAACAACGGTAAGTGGCAAGCGTGCCTCTCCACCGCCCTGTGGTCCGGAGACCCGCAGCACGAGTTCGTAGTCACCGGGGTGGTTAAGGGGGACATATGTGGGGGCAGGGGCGAGGGTCGCATCGGTGGCAACCACCTGAGCCATAGGTAGCATGGGCAGAGATAAGCCTACGGGCAGGACCCAGAGGGCGACGGTTACCGCCTCGCCAAACTGCTGTTCTGGAGCGATCTGCACGGCAAGCGGCGCAGGAAGCGTCTTCGGTACCTGCATGGTCACCGCGAGTTCGTATGGCCCAATGGCCTGCACAATCGTCTGGGGGAAACCCACCAGTAGTGCTCCATGCGCAGATACCGCGATAGGGGTAAAGAGTGTGAACGCAGCAACGAAGAACGGGAGATAGTGGCGGCGTAAAACGAGAAACATCAAGGCTCCTTTGCCGTCTGTATCGAGCAGCGATCACTACAGACAGCGTAGCGATGCGACTCATGCGCGACATCCATCAGATGGATGATCGCGTGACGGATTTGCGGCACCGCATCTCCCCCATCCGGTTACGCCCAATGGGGGAGAAACGATGGGCGCGAGTCCGCCATCCGGCGGATTGCCTCTGAGGAGGTGTGCTGTCACACTAGGAGGAAGTAGCTGTGGGACGCGAGCAAACAGGGTTTCGTTGCACCCGGTACGGCAACGGTGAGGACAAGGCGATGATGTACCGCGTGAGGAAGTGGTCGTGGAGTGCGTTCTTCACCCTGACCTCGGTAGATGTGGTAACCACCGCGATCTACCTCGGCGTGCTGTTCGCGCACGGCCTCGTCACCGATGCCCCACACGCGCCGTGGCAGATCGCGCTCTCGATCGTGCTGGTATTGGCGCTCCTTATCATGCACCGCGCCGAGTCCGTCTTGTCTGCCAACGCTTCACCGAGACATGTCGCGATCACCCTACTCGTGCTGCGACTCACGCTCATGTTAGTGGTGCTCAAACTCGATGTGTCCTCCCTCGCGTGGTTTCTCTTTCTTATTCCACCCTTGCGGGTCTGCCTGTACTTCGGCAACCGCTCTGGCTACACCGTTGCAGGTATCACCTGGCTCGGTTTCTTTCTCGTGCATCCGGTGAACCTGACCGATGCGCTGCATGGCGGGAGCAAGGACCTCATTCTCTTCGCTATGGCGCTTGTGTTCGTCTGCACTATGGCACGCGCCCTACGTGAGGAACGAGAGAGCCGCGAGCATAGTGAGGAATTCCTCGCCGAACTCGCCGACTCTCACGCGCAATTGCAGATATATGCCGCACAGGTCGCAGAGTTCGCCACGACCGAGGAGCGCAACCGCCTCGCACGCGATATTCACGACTCGCTCGGACATTATCTGACGGTGGCGAATGTGCAAATCGAAAAGGCAATTGCCTTTCAGTATCGTGATCCGGTCGTTTCTGAGCAGGCGATGCGGGATGCGAAGGAGACGGCGCACGATGCCTTGCGCGCGGTACGGCAGTCCGTGGGCGCGTTGCGGCTATTTCCCGATGCCTTCGACTTTACTACCGCCACGATCGCCCTCGTGGAACGGAGCCGCACGGATGAGTGTGTGATCGGCGTACATACGGAAGGAACTGCGGCGTTCTATCGCCCCGAAATCCTGACAACACTCTTTTACGTGGCGCAAGAAGGTTTAACCAATATCCAGAAGCACGCCAATGCCACCGAGGTGTCCGTTGATGTATACGCGACTGAGAAATGAGCCCACTTTGACGGGAAACGCGAGCGAAATCTGAGCCCACCGGAGCACCACCCCGCTACCCTATGCCGCGCGAGCAGCGAGTGAAAGCGGGAGGAAGGAA
>JBBRMX010000216.1:0-6194 GCA_038230615.1 Thermomicrobiales bacterium
GAAAAGCGGCACCGCGTTGTTCGCACATTTGTAGTTGTCGTCGTACCACGGGCTACGCGCCTGCGCCTTGATCGAAACATCCATGCCGACCTCGCGCCACTGCGCCTGCAACAGTTGGATGTAACTGTCCACGCCGCCACCCGTGTCAATGGCGTTGAGGACGAGCGACAGTTTCTTGCCATCTTTCGCCCGGATGCCATCTGCACCCGGCTTCCAGCCCGCATCATCGAGCAGTTTCTTCGCCTGTGCCTGATCGTACTTGTACAGGTTCTTCACCGCATCCGGCACATCGAGCGTCCCGGCAGTGAGCGGGGCATACGCGACGGTGCCAGTTCCCTTGTACGAGGTGTTGATGATCGCCTCTTTGTTGGTGGCGAACTGGATCGCCTTGCGGACAGCGGGATCATCGGTGGGGGCAATCTTGACATTCAGGGCAGTGAAGCGCGGCGTGCCGACATACGCAGGCTTGAGTACTTTAAAACTCGCGTTGCCATCGAACCGACCGAGGCTCTGCGGCGGGATATTGTGGATCAATTGCGTCTCGCCCGATTCGAGCGTCGTGGCGCGGGTCGCCGCTTCCGGTACGAACTTGAAATAGAGTTCGTCGAGGTACGCGGGACCTTCGTGGTCGCTCCACGGTGCTTTGCGCGTGTAGCCGTCGTTACGTACAAGCAGCGCATGGTCGTTTGTGACAGTCTCTTTGATCTTGAACGGGCCAGTGCCGACCGGGACGCGGCTCACTTCGTCCGCACTCTGGGTCTTGGTGCTCATCGGGGAGACCATGCCGAGTGTGCCGCCCGCCGCGTAGACGAGGAACGGCGCAGATGCCGCCTTGAAGGTGACACGGGCGGTGAATTCATCCACCACTTCGGTCTTGTCGTACCCCGCGAGGGTGGCAATAGAGCCACCCGGTTTGTACATCGGGTCTACGATGCGATCGAAATTATATTTCACTGCCGCCGCGTTGAACGGTGCGCCGTCGGTGAATTTCACATCGGTCCGCAATTTGAAGGTGTACGTCTTGCCGTCCGCCGATGCCTCGTACGACTGCGCGAGGTACGGCTGAATTTTGCGCCCCGTATCGAGATACAGTAGCGTCTCGAAGACGGACGAGGTCATCTCGAATGTCACCGCAGAAGGCGAGGCATGCGGGTCCATTGACGGAGGCGGCTGATCGAGCGCGACGGTGAGACGCCCACCTTTGGTCGGTGCGGGCTTCGGGGCGGTGGTCGCAGTGGTTGCACTGTTCCCCGCCGTGGCACTCCCCGTAGTTGGTGCAGTGGTTGCGGCGGTTGCGCCCGTTGTCGGAGCGGCGGTGCTGGCAGGCGGTGCGCCCGTCGTTGCGGGAGCCTGCGACGAACACGCGGACAGCACAAGCGGCACGAGCAGCATGAACGCCGCAAAACGGAGCAATAGGCGCGGTGTGTGTCGTGTCACGGCGAAACCCTCCCTTTGAACAAATCGCACCCCCAACAATGGTCCCTTCGCATCCGTTTTCATGCCGCTCCGATTGCCATGAGCAACCCGCGTGCGTCCGTCGGCGGGCTCGTGGTGAGGAACATGATGCGCCCGCTGATCGGCGCGGCAATCTCCGCGACCGTGCCGCCGTAGAGATCGCCGATCCTGCCGACGACCTGTCCCGCCGTCACAGTTTCGTCAACCGCAACCGCCGGGTAGAACATCCCGACTGCCGATGTGTAGACCCACTCAAACTGCGACATCGTCACCGACGGCGGCACGTCCGGCACCGATACAGCAGTCATGCCGAGATGATTGAGCACCCGTTGGACGCCGTCGGTGAGCAATTGCACCGCGCCTTCCTCCAGCAGCCCGCATCGCCCTGCCTCCGCGATCAGCGACGGAATGCCGCGTGCGGTCGCAGCGACGTAACTCGACGAACCGCGCCCCGGTTCGACTGCGCCGCGTGTGAGCAACAGATACGGCAACCCGAACACCGCCGCCAGTTCCCGTGACCGCCTGTCTGCTTCGCCGTCGCCCGCACGGGCGATGCTGAACGGCACGAGGTCTTCCACCATATCGCCGCCGTGGAGATCGAGATAGACATCGGCGCGGGCGATGAACTCCTCCATAAAACCGTGGACGAGTTGCTCAGTGTATGTGCCGTCCGGTTTGCCGGGAAAGGTGCGATTCGGGTTCAGCCCGTCCACGGGACACACAAATGCCCGCCGCTCGCGGAACATCGGCAATGTCAGCACCGGAAAACAGATCACCGTGCCGGAGAGCGTTTCGGGGTCAAGCAGAGTGCCGAGACGAATCGCCGCTTCAATCGCGGGATACTCTGCCCCGTGAACACCCGCGCCCACAAGCACCACCGGACCGGGACGCGCCCCGCACACCGCCGTCACCGCCCACGTTTCGCTCGCCAGTGCAGTGCCGGGGAGGGTGACCGTATGGTGCGTCGTCGTCCCCGGTGTTAAGGCACCGAGGAGCGGGAAGCGCACCTCCGCAGCCGAATCGGTCATCCGCACACATCCTTCCGTGAAGGTTACGCGATCCCTGCGGTCTTGCGTATCCAAGTTTCTGCTCTTTCGTCTTGTGGCGACTATAGAGGTGATACCGCCCGTGGTCAAGCAGTACACACACGAAATTGCAGCAACTATCCGTGCAAGCGCACAACTATCGAATACTGCCGCCCGTTTAGCGATTGAGCACCTTACGGACGAGAAAATTATCTACTCGCTCGGCGTCATCAATGATTGTCGCAACGCGCCGCCAGCCGTGGCCCTCGCCGGGGTAGGTGTGATATTCCACGTCCTTCCCCGCCCCGCGCAACGCCGCGACCATCTCGTCCATCTGGCTCCGGTGACACACGATGTCGTCCTCCCCCTGCAAGATAAGGATCGGCTCACGCACATCGGCGACGAAGTTGATCGCGCTGCGGTCGCGGTAAAGGGCGGAATGCTTGCCGGGATCGCCCATCAGTTTGGCGATATAGTGCCGCTCGAAGACCCATGTCGTGTCCGTAAATGTGGCGAGGTCGCCGATCCCGAAGCGGCACACGCCCGCCCGAAAGACATCGGGGGCTTTCGTCATGCAAATAAGCGTGCTGTACCCGCCCGCGCTGCCGCCCATCGGCACGACTTTGCGGGGGTTCACCAGCCCACCGGCAATCACCATCTCGGCACCCGTGATATTGTCGTGCAGATCGCCGCCGCCCCAATCACCGTACAATTTCTCCATGAAGGTGCGCCCGTAGCCCTTGCTACCGCGATAATTTGGCTGAAGCACCACATACCCGCGCTGGGCGAGATACTGCGCGTGCGGCTGCCATCCATACGTCGTCTGGCCGACCGGCCCGCCATGGAGCGAGACGACGAGCGGGTGCTCCCCCGGCACCAATTCTGCGGGCGAAATGAGCAGACCGTGAATTTCTGTACCGTCCCGACTCGTCCACCGCACGGATTCCGGCATCGCCAGCGACCCGCCGAGAACGCCGCCCGTCGCGCTCTGCGTCAGTTTCTGCCGCGTGCCGTCCACACCGATGCGGAAAAGATCGGGCGGCACAACCGGGCTGCTAAAGACGCACACGAGATGATCGTCGTCCAACCACATGGGGCTATCGTGGACACCGGGCGCATCGGCGATAGCGTGCGCTGCGCCGTCTTGCCAGACCCAGAGCTGCACATTGCCGTCTACATTGCGCGTGAAGGCGATGCGCCGCCCATCAGGAGACCATGCAGGTGCGCCGTGCTGCGCGGATTCGCGCACGAGCCGTTCCGCCCCGCTGCCATCCGCGTGCATCACCCAGAGGTTGCCGAACTCGCTGTCGCGGTCGGAGATATACGCGATACGTGCACCGTCCGGCGACCAGACCGGGAAGTTATTCGAAACCCGCCCCCCGCCCGCGACGATCTGCGGCGTGCCACTCTCGCCGTACGCAACGACGATGGCGAGTTCGTCCCACGGCATATTGTAGTGCGGCCACTGGCACCAGAGCAGCCGCGTACCGTCCGGCGACCACTTCGGTTCCAACACGTATTCGTCCCCGGTGCTGATGCGGCGGGTCTCGGTGCCGTCCATGCGAGAGACGAAAATATCTACGTCCTCGCCCCGCTCGGCAACATACGCGACGCGCCGGTTATCCGGCGAGACTGCGGGCGAGTGATGATTGCCCGACCCCTCAGCGACCTGCCGTGCGACGCCGCCCCCGGCGGGTACAACGAACAGTTTGCCCTCGCGCCGCGATGCGTAGACGATCCGCGCCCCGTCGGGCGTCCATCCGATGCTGCTCGCCTGCCGCTGCGACGGGTCCGGTCCCTGCAATGCGGGGTCGTCGGAGAGTTGCACCGGCAAGCCACCATCGGCAGGTAGCAGCATCAAATCTACGCGCCCGTCGTACCCCCGGCTGAAAGCGATGTGCCGTCCGTCTGGCGAAGGGCGCGGCGTAGAAATCGTCGGGATCGTCGCATACGCGGCAGGGGTAAAATGGGGCTGCCAGCGACCGGGTTCACGGCTCCAATGGTTCGGCGGGGTTGTCATCGTCTGCCCATTCCTTTCTGCATCACGCGAGCCACGAGGCGGGTTCGGTCAGGGCGGCACGGAGGGCTGCCCAGAGCGCGGCGTATTGCGCCCACGGGTCGTCCCCCGGCACGGTAATCGTCAGCGGGCCGGTGCGCTCGATCCCGGCGGTACGGGCTGCACGGTCACACTGCGGCATCGTCAGGAAATCTACCTCCAACTGAAACGGGCGATCTGGCGCGTATACCGGGATGTCGCCGCACCGGGCGAGGGCGCGCGCGGCAGCGGAGACGATCTCCGGGCGCGTCGCGGCGGGCGGGCGGCAGATCGCGGCATTGCGCCCACGCGCTTCCTTGACCGCAACTGTCTCGATGGCATCGCCGAGAAATGCATGTGCCTCGGCAACGGTCGTTGTGTCGCCCGTCACCATCACCACTGGGATGCCGAGCGCACCGAGGACGGCGGCATTGATGCCCGTCTCACCGTGCGGGCGACCATTGATGCGGAGTTCGGAGACCGCCGCCCCCGCAATCGTGTGCGGGTGAATGGCACGATACGTCCGCGCCATCGCGTGGTAGCCGACGAACACCGCAGCATCGAAGTGTCGTGCGTCGGCGGCCTCCACTTGGCAATGGTCTTTTGCATTGCCGGTGCCAGTGAGAAGGTGTGCGGCGGGGTGCATCTCCTCAAAGAGGAGGTTCCGCATCGGGCCGTGACCGTCATTGACGAGGATATACGTTGCCCCCGCCTGCACCAGCCCCTCGATGGCAGCATTCGCGTCGTTGGTCATCAGGCGGCGACCACGGTCGTACTCGCGCTCACCGGGCATCATCATGTCGGCATGGACAACGCCAGTGATGCCCTCAATATCCACAGACAGATAGACATTCATCGTTCGCTGCTTCCTTTCACAGACTGTTGGCATTGTGCGTGGGAATGCAGCATAGTGCGCCGGGGCAATCCCCGTCAATCGCCGCCCGGCGGGATATCCTGTGCAACCACGAGGTGTCGCGTAAGCCACGCGAACGCTGCTCCCTGCATCGTGAGGTCAAACTTGTGCAGGCCGGGGTAGAATTCGCCCGTGTATGCCTCCGGTGCGCCCACCTCGCGGTAACACGCCGCGATGCGCTCGTGCGCTGCCTGCATTCCCTCCCGCGTAAACAGGGCATCGTCGAGATCGTACTGCACCATGAGCGGCGCGGGGACGCGGGAAGCAGCAAGATCGGGCCAGTCGCCGTGCCGCGCCCAGCCATGCGGAAAAAGCATCCATGTGTGCGACATGTGATGATCCAACAACGTCGCATAGGTAGTCATCAGCCCGACGATCACCGCAGCCGCAATGCCTTCGCAGGTCGCTTGCAGCAGGGCAGCGCGATTGCCGCCCCCTGACAACCCGACGCACCCCACCCCGCCCGCGACAACATCCGGGCGCGACTGCATATAGTTCACCGCTACGCGGTCTTCGTGGCTTACTACCCCCGCAAGTGTCGTCCCCAAAAGGGCGCAATATTCCTCGACCCACCCTTCGTGATGAGCTGCCGCCGCGTTGTACTGCGCGATCTCTTCCGTACTGGGGTTTGCATTTGCCGGCTCCCAGAGGCTGCGGGACGCCGCCACGAGCGCACGGATCGGTTCCGGCATCGTGTCGAGCGGGAACCGCCTGCTACCCCAGAGAAAGGTATCGTGGATCAACACGACAAACCCGGCGCGGGCGA
>JBBRMX010000217.1:0-6177 GCA_038230615.1 Thermomicrobiales bacterium
GGGACAAGCTTCGGTTCATTCCCCTTCGATACGCGGCAGGAGCAGCGTGCGGTATCGTTTTTCGGCGGAATCGCGCCGTCGGTGGACATCATGCTCTTCGAGTTATTCCCTGGTGTTGACGTGGTTGTCATGGATCGCATGGCGACACTCCTCACGAATATGCAGGCGCAATTTAACAAACGTGTGATTATTGTGGAATTCGGTATCGCAACGAACTTTTTCGCGCCCGGTGTCAACGGTGAAGAAGCACAGGTCACTTGGACGGTACGGGCGATGGATGCATTCACCAAAGCGAACCCGCAGCCCGTCGCGACCATTCTCTACAATTACCGTGACAGCATATCGGGTGAATATTACGGGATGCTCCGCGCAGATGGAACCGCCCGCCCACTGCATGACGCATTCTACGCGGCGTTGCGATAGTTGACGAAAGTCGCGCACCTCCCTGCGTACGTAGTGCGGGTTTGCAACTTGCCGTCAAGATGTCCGGTGCGCGTGATTACTGTGACGGCTGTGTGTGACCGCTCTGTTTATTTGAGATGTCATGTAGCACGTAGCACCGCACGGCACGCGGCATAGTGATCGCGGCAGGATCGAGGACCCGGCGTGAGTATGACACCATCCGTGATGCTTACGGCTGACCGCGCGGCTGTGACGGCGGGCGATCATGTCGTCGTCACGGCAACGATTGCAAACAGCAGCACACAAGCCGAGCAATTCACGCTCACGCTGCGTGGAGTAGAGCCGACGTGGGTTACATTCCGCCCGCCAGTGGTCTCGCTCGAACCGAGCGACCAAACCACCGCGACGATCACCGTCACGATCCCTGCCGACGCGCTCTCCGCCGATCTTCTCCTTGCGGTGGAACTCGTCTCGCGTAGCTCCGGGAATGTCGCCGGAGAAGCACAGATTGCGGTGCGCCTCAATGGTGCGACCGGGGCAGCGATAAACGGTATTCGTGCGCCCGCTGCGAAATCTGCATCCTCCCGGCGTGGCTGGTTCATCGGCGGCGGGGTGGCTGCGGTGCTGCTCGTCGCACTTGCGGCGGGCGGCTGGTTCGCGTTCCATACACGCGGTAAGACGCCACAAGTACCGCCCCGCCCGCTCGTGGCGGGAGCATCCTGCGCACCTGCCGGAACGAAAATCGCCAGCCTATTCAGTGACGATCAGACTACCACCCTCCGCATGAGTGACGAGGATTACAGCCACCTGCGGATTCTCCGAGCCGAACCAGCGGATGTGCTTCCCGGCGTCTTCACCTCGCTGCTCGCGCTCTCGGCGGACAACTCCCACCTCGCCTACGTGACCGCACGCAATCTGGCGATGGACGACGCGCATATCTGGTCGCTCGATGTTGCAAACCCCGCGCAGCGCGTCGAGCTGGCAGCGATTCCGCAGGGCTTCTGGAATGTGCGCCCCGCCTGGTCGCCGGACGGGAAACAACTCGTGTTCGTACGCTATAACGAGCAGGCGGCGGCGCAGGGACAAACCCAGCTCGAACTCTGGGTTGCGGAGGTCGGCGGCATGGCTCGTAAAGTCGCCACCCCGCCGCAATTGCAGCCGGAGAGTTTCAGTCGCAACCCGACCTTGCCGCTCTGCTGGGCGCAGGATAACCGCACTGTAATCTTTCCGAACAGCGTGCGTGCATCAAATGTGACCGACCAGGGGACGCGCAGCATTCCGAGCGCGACGAGTGCGCCGGGTGCAACGAGCGTGACAAGCGTGGCGACTGCCACAAATCTGGTGAACCCGACGAGCGGCACGCAGGACGAATCCCCCGCAGCAGGTGTGCAGCAGACCCAGATTGATGTCACAACTGGTGCGGTCGCCGTCGCCGCCCGCCCGCCGGACGAAGCACCCCCGCCAACGCCGGACGATCTCAACCCGCCCCCCGCGACACAGGGTGGCGGCGCGGCATCGTGCTCGCTCCAAGTCTTCAGCCAGAATGACCCTCGCTGGCGCAACGCCATCATGCAGAGTGCGGGGGACAGCATGGGCAATTTCGGCTGTGCGCTCAACTCGACTGCGATGGTGCTCAACTACTACGGTGCGAACACCGATCCGCCCCAACTGAACAAATGCCTCGGTCAGTACGCCGATCTACTCTACTGGGGGCAGGCGGTGCGGTGTGGCAACGGCGCGGTCGTCGGCAATACGAACTTCGATTTCTCGTGGCAAAATCTCGATCAGGTGCTTTCTGCGGGCAAACCCGCGATCATCGGCATGGTGCGCGGGCCGACCGGGATGCATTTCATTGTCGTTACGGCGGGTGGCGGCGGCAACGCCTCCAATTATGCAGTGACGGACCCGTGGGACGGCACGACGAATAAATCGCTCCAGACATTCATCAGTTCCGGGTACAATCCGCGCTGGATTCAGACGTACGAAGGGCGCGACCGGGGCTGCGTCCGCATCACCGGCCCCCTGACGCCCGCTGCGAACGACAACGGCGTCAGTCTTCCCGGCGGGCGTCCGCTCGCGCCATCGCAGTTGATGCCGTTCTTCACCCGCGCTTCGGAAGCGACGGGCGTGCCGAAAGAAATCCTGCTTGCGATCGCCCGGATCGAATCGAACTTCACGCCCCGCGCACAAGGACCGCTGATCGCACGCTTCGCGGGGACAGAGGATGCCCACGCGCTCGGGATGATGCAGTTTTTGCCGAGTACCTATCGCGGTCTCATGAGCGATGTAGACAAAGCAACTGGAAAAAATCTCGGCATGGAGGGGATTTACGACCCCGAATCCGCGATCTTTTCGGCGGCGTTCTACCTGAAGCGCACGGGCGCACCCGGCGATCTTCGCCGCTCCATTTATGCGTACAACAATGCTGATTGGTACGTAGATGAAGTGTTGGAGCTGGCGAAACAGTATGCGAACGGCGTCGTGCTCGATGACACGATTTTTGATCCGAACAGCGGCAACAAACCCGGCACCCGCTCGGACCCCAACCCGCAAAACGCCCCGGTCGCGTCGGGCGTCGTGCCGACCAATACGAACGCAAACGGTTCGCGTACGACTGGCACCGGAACGACAGTGGGCAGCGTCGGGACGCCCACTACCGGGATGGCGACCGGCACACCGACGACCGCTATTGCAACACGTACGACCGCGACAACGCTGACGACCACTACTACGACAACCACGAGCACAAGTACCATCACAGGGACGAGAACATTCCTCACTGTCACACCGGGCGGTGCGACGGTGATGCCGACGCGGGTTCCGACCGTAGGTACGGGGACTCGAACGATCAGTACGCGCATCGCGGGCGGGGGGCGTATCCCGTCGAATGCGCCGCCGATTATCTGGTCGGTCCCGGACGGGAGCACTTCCAAGAGTGCCGTTCGCCTCGATCTCGGTTGGGTCGGAGACATTGGCGACGTACTTAGTGCTTCGCTGTATACCCTGACCACCCCCGGTGGCAGCACGCCGGTCAATCAGTTGGTGCCGGTGCAGAATCTTGTGCCGGGGATGACCATCACAGATGAGGGCATCTACCAGGCGGTAATTGTGACGCGGCTGAACGGGCAAACTCAGGTATCGCGCCGCAAATTCACGATAGATCGCACCTCCCCCACGATTGATGTCGCACTTGGTCTTGGAACGAGCGCGGCTCTGCCATCGGGCGGCGTTACATTGTTCGCTGCTGCGCCTGTAGGCGGGCAATTACCTGCCGCAGTGGGGCAGACCGCTCCCGTCTCGCGTGGCCCCGCAACGCTGGATGTGCATTACGCCGACCAGTTGAGTGGCGTGGCGACGGTGGAATATCAATTAGACGGTGGCGAATGGCAAATCCTGTTCAGCACGGCGACTTTTCGGGGAAAACAGACGGTTTCCGCCCCCGGTATGCACCGGATGACATTGCGGGCGACTGATCTCGTCGGCAACATCTCCCCAGAACGCACGCTCGATTTCACCGTACTGCCCGCCAATGCGACGCCCGTACCCGTGCCATTGCCCACGCCGACGCCGCTCCCTTCCCCATCGCCCGCTGCGGCTGCGCCCACAACGGCAACAGTCGTGCCGTCTCCGCTTTCCCCCTCTCCTTCACCCCTCCCCGCAACCGCCCCCGCGATGCCGACACCGCTTCCCGGAATGCCGCCTGATCCGACCCCTTCTCCCCCACCGCCGATGCCAACGCCGGTGCCGCTCCCGTTACCCGCCACGAGTGCGCCTGCACCTGTGTCCACACCGGAAATGCCTACCCCGACCGCAGTGTCGCCCACCGCGACGCAAATGCCAACAGTGATCCCGACCGCGAGTAATGCCCCGGCAGTACTCAAACTCCCGGCGGACATCGTCGCCGAGGGCAATACCATTGGCGGCGCGACCGTACCGTTTGCCGTAAGCGCAACCGATCCCGGCGGGGCAATGGCTACCGTTACCTGCGACCCAGCATCCGGCACGTTGTTCAAGGTCGGCACCGCAACGGTGAACTGTACTGCGAAAGACAGCGCGGGCAATGTGACGACCGGCAGTTTCAAGGTCACGGTGCGCGACACCCAACCCCCGGCGATCAAACTTCCGCCTGATCGTGCGGCGGAAGCAACGGTGCAAGGGGGCGCGGTCATTGCGTTCGATGCCACCGCCGCAGACATAGTAGATGGTACGGTACCAGTGCTCTGCAGCGCGAAGTCTGGCGATCTCTTCCCCGTTGGCACAACGCGGGTGACATGCAGCGCGAAGGACGCCGCAGGAAACCCCGCAACTGCCAGTTTTGCGGTCGTTATCCGCGATTCGCAGCCGCCAACTCTGACCCTCCCCGCGAATATCAGCGTGGAGGCGACGAGCATTTCTAACTATCAGAACGCGCTAGTTACGTACACTGCGAGCGCGACGGATACCGTGGATGGTGCAGTCGCAGCGGTCTGTGTGCTGCCGTCTGGATCGTACTTTCCTGTCGGTATGACGACTGTGTATTGCACCGCGACCGACACCGCAGGAAATAAAGCGAGTGGCATGTTCACGGTCACGGTGACAAGACCGATCCCCCCTGCTCGCCTCGTGGTTTCACCCACTTATACCCTTATCGGGGGGCGAATCACGATCCAGAATACGGGCGGGCAGCCGCTCACATGGAGCGCACGGACGACAGGAGCCTATGTGGTGAGCCAAACCTCCGGCACAGTGGCTGCATACTCATCAACGACGATCATCGTGAGTGCGTCGCAGGCACCCGGATCAGGGCAACCGCTCCCGGCGAATGGGAGTGTTCTTATCACATCAAATGGTGGGTCAGCGACAGTAACTGCCGCATATCCCACGTACCCGCCGGTGGTTATTCGCTGATGTCGAGATGAGTATCGGTGAGCGTGTGCGTATCGTGTGCCGAGAAGGAGGAGATTCATGACTGACCGATTGCGCTCGCATCGTCTCCGTATGGTTGCGGGCGTCGTGCTCGTCGTGGCACTCCTGCTGCCTGCGTGGGCAATTCAGACAGTTTTCGCGGCGGCAACTATCGCAGTCAATGGCGCGACCGGTAGCGACAGTGCCGCGTGCGGATCGGGCGCGACGCCGTGCAAAACAATCGCCTTTGCAATCACGAACCGCGCTGCGAACGGCGACACGATTTCGGTTGCGGCGGGGACATATGCCGAAAGCCTGACGATTGCCAAGTCGGTCGCAATCGTCGGCGCGGGGCAGGGTATGACGAAAATTGACGGCGGCAACACTAAGCAGGTCGTGAAGATTTCCGCAGGTCAGATCGTCACACTTCAGCGACTCGCGGTACAGAACGGCAACGCGCCGACGGGCGGCGGTATTGCGAATGCGGGGACTCTCACGCTCTCTGAGGTCGCGCTCATCAATAATGTTGCGCCGGGCGGCAAGGGTGGCGGCATCGCCAATATCGGCACCACTGCGAGATTGACCTTGACGATGAGCACGATCACCGGCAATAGCGCGATGACCGGCGGCGGCATCGCCAATGAAACCGGGGCGATTGTGAATGCCGACAGCAGCACGATTAGCGGCAACACCGTTACCGATATTGGCGGAGGCATCTACAATCGCGCAAACGGCAATGTGAACTTGGTCAACAGCACCCTCAGTGGCAACAAAGTGACTTCTGGGGCGGGCGGCGGCATTGATTCGTTCGGTGCGACCGTCTCATTTACCAATGTGACGGTCGCGGGGAACACCTCGAACTCCTTTGGCAATGATGGGATCAGCACCGAC
>JBBRMX010000218.1:0-6075 GCA_038230615.1 Thermomicrobiales bacterium
CATGGCGGCAATGGCGATGGGAACCGACACCGGAGGCAGCATCCGTATCCCCGCCTCCCTCTGTGGCACGGTTGGTCTCAAACCCACGCACGGGCGGGTCAGCGCGGCGGGTATCCTGCCGCTCTCGTGGACCCTCGACCATCCCGGTCCGCTCACCCGCACAGTGGAAGATGCCGCCATCGTCCTCGGCATCATCGCGGGCGACGACCCGCACGACCCGATGACCGCCCCCGTCCCCGTCAGCGACTACCGCGCATCCCTCGGCGCGGGCGTGCGCGGATTGCGCCTCGGTGTGCCACGTGCGGGCTTCTTCGCCTCGCTCGATCCCGAAACCGCCGCCGCTGTCGAAGCGACACTGGCAGTCTTCCGCTCCCTCGGCGCAATCATTGAAGACGTGACGCTCCCCGATGTGGAGCCGTGGCGGGCGGCGGTGGCGGACATCATTCTCGCGGAGGCGCGATATATCCACGCCGCCAGCCTGCGCGACCGCCCCGGCGACTTCGGCGACGATGTACGCGGGCGGCTCACCCGCCGCACCGATCTCTCCGCTGCCGAACTCGTGGACGCGATGCGCGTGCGCGACCGCGCAATCCGCGCTTTGAACGACCTTTTCTCGCGCTACGATGCCCTGCTCACTCCCGCAACCGTCATCCCCGCCTCACGCATTGACGGGCAGATGATCGAATACGGCGGCGCACAGGTCTTCGCGCCTGCCGTGCTGACTGTCAATACCAACCCATTCAATCTCACCGGGATGCCCGCGCTCTCCGTGCCGTGTGGGTTCACGGCAGGTGGTTTGCCCGTCGGGTTGCAGATCGTCGGGCGGCGGTGGGACGAAGCGACCGTCCTACGTGTCGGCGCGGCATACGAACGCGCCACCGACTGGCATACCCGCACCCCCGTTTTGCAGGGCGCATAAAACGCCCTTGGCACCGTTTCCCCCGGTATACAATGATGCCGCGACCAATGAAGTGGTCGCGGCATCGTAAACATGGCGCGTAGGGCGTCCGATCTCTCCGTCAGTCCGCGTTCACGGTGTCCAGCGCGGCGGCAGTTGTGCGGGCGCGACGCGGCGCGGGGACATGGCGCGGCACCAGATGGTACGCGCAATAGCACAGGCTGACGAACAGCAGGCTTGCCAGTGCACTGTGCAGCAATGTCGAAAATAACGACAACCGCGATAGCACGACGAACCCGCCTGCGAATGCTTGCCCGACGACACACAGCAACGCGTATGTCGCGCCCCGGTAGAGATCGGGACGGTCGGCGCGATCCCGCCGCGTGCGGAGCCACAGCGCGCCGACAAGCACGATGAGCAACCCCGCCGCTGCCCGGTGCGCCAGTTGCGTCACCACCGCCCACTGCGCGAGATCGGGGAGCGCGGTGCCGTTGCACAAGGGAAAATCCCCGCAGGCGAGGCTCGCCCCGCTGTGCCGCACATATGCCCCCAGATACACGACCAGATACGTGTACACCAGCGTCCCCCCAATCAACCAGCGGGTCGCGGCGGGCGCGGGGCGGTCGCGCAATCGGTCACCCCCCGTTCGGTCTGCGACGAAGACTGCGGTGAGTACAATCGTCGCGAACGAGATCAGCGAAACACCGAAATGGAGTGCCAGTACCGCCGACGGCTCCGGCTTCAGCGCGGCGAATGCGCCGAGAATTGCTTGCGCGACGAGGAAAATGAGCATCGCGGGGACGAGAATCTGTATCTCCCGCTGCCGCCGGTATTGCACAAGGCACAGCACCGAGAGCGCGACGATCAGCAACCCTTCAATGCCCGTCACGGCGCGATGGCTCCATTCGATCACCGTTGCGACGGCAAATTCCGGTACGAACCGCCCGTTGCATAGCGGCCATGTCGCGCCGCATCCCTTGCCCGAATCGGTGTTCGTCACGAGTGCGCCCATCGTCAGCACGAGAAACATCCCTGCTGCGGTCAGCATCGCCAGCCATTTCGTCAGTCGTTGCATCGCGGTCTCCGTTCGGCATTGCGGGGCGTCGCGGCACGCCGTTGTGCCGCGATCCGTATACAGATAATCGTACCACGCGGCATGGGTGCAGTGTAGGCGAGACGGCGCAGACACGCAGACAAAAAAAGTGCCGGTGTAGGTGGGGGACCACACCGGCGAGGGGAAAGGGGAGGTATTGGGGTTGCCTTTACTATAGCAAGAGCGGTGCCACCGTTACACGCGCATCGTGCGGGCTTCCCCGAACTGCTGCAAATACGCCCGGATTGCAAGGGCGGCCGCCGCTCCTTCGCCCACCGCCGACGCCACTTGCTTCGTGCTGCCCGCTCGCACATCTCCCGCCGCGAACACGCCGGGGATGTCGGTGCGCAGTGTGGCATCCGTGATAATAAAACCGCGCTCGTCCAGCGCGACGCTCCCACGCAAAAACGCGGTATTCGGCGATAACCCGACGAACACAAAGACGCCTGCTGCCGGTAGCGTCTCCTCCGCCCCCGCCGCGTCGTCGCGCAGGTGGATCGCCGTGAGATGCCCATTCTCCCCGATGAATTCGCGGATCGTCGTGTGCGGGCGCACCGTGATCTGCGATGATTCGCCTACCTTCTCCTGCACCACCGCGCTCGCGGACAGCCCGTCGCCCCGCACGAGAATCGTCACATGGCGCGCAAACCGCGTCAGAAAGAGCGATTCTTCCGCCGCGCTATTGCCGCCCCCGACCACGAATACATCCTGATCGCGGTAGAACGGGCCGTCGCACGTCGCACAGAAATGCACGCCCGCCCCGATATAATCTTCCTCGCCTGTCACACCGAGACGGCGATACATGCTCCCCGGTGCGAGCAACACCGCGTTCGCCATCAGCGTCGTGCCGTCCGCCAGCGCGACGCAGCGATATTGCCCGTCCGCATAGACCCGCACCACATCCTGCGCCGAAAGTGTCTCGACCCCGAAGCGGTGCGCGTGCGCCACCAACCGTGTGCGGAAATCTGCCCCGGTCACGCCCTCCGGGAAGCCGGGATAATTATCGAGCCGCTCGGTGATGCCCGCTTGCCCGCCGAGTGCAGACCGCTCGATCACGAGGGCGGAAATCCCCTCCCGCGCCGCGTAAATCGCCGTCGTCAACCCGGCGGGACCACCTCCCACAATAATCACATCGTAAAAATTGGTCTCTGGGCGGGTTTGCAAGCCCAATTTCGCCGCCAGCGCAGCATTTGTTGGCTCTACCAGAATGCTGTCATCCGCGAAATGCAGCACCGGAATGCTGTGCTTGCCCTCGTTCAATGTCTCGATTTGTCGCACGCCGTCGGGGTCATCGTCTACATTGACCCACCGATACGCGACACCATGTTCACCAAGAAATTGCTTCGCCCGCCGGCAATCGGGACACCACGGCGCACCATAGACCGTGAGACCGGACGCGGAATCTGTCGCCATTTGCCCCTCCCGTTAGTCGTACTGTCAACGATATGCATCGCACAATGCATCGCCCCCACACAAACGAACGATACAATCATACTCTCTCGATTCCGTCTCAAATCTATTACCGGAAAATATGTACGATTGCCTATTGACCCCGCCATACCACACGCGATATAAAGTCGACAATCGACAAATCGGGCATAACATATCGCGTTCAAGGAGGCTATGGATGACAGCAGCATCGCGTTTCCGCGCATCGTTTTCTCGTCGCCGGTTTCTTGCGTCGAGTGCCGCTGCGGTCGCGGGGGGGATTCTCGCAGCGTGCGGCGGCGATACCGCCCCCACCCCAACCGCCGGAGCCTCCGCCGCTGCCGGGGCGACGAAGCCTGCGGCAACAACGGGCGGCGGGATTGCCTTTGCGACACCTGCCGCCCCCGGTAGTGTCGTTGCGCCCGCCGCATCGCCGGTGGCGAGTATGGCGGCGGCGATGCGCCCTGCGGACGGCGGCGAACTGACCGTCGCGCTGTCGAACGAGCCGCCGAATCTTGATCCGCATCAGACTTCCGCACTGATTTCGGCAACGGTGATCGGCAATATTTTCGATACGCTGATCGTTGAGAAGGCGGATCAGACCTTGACGCCGGGGCTAGCAACGAAATGGGATGTTTCCGCCGACGGGTTGCAAGCGACGCTGACACTCAAGAAGGGCGTGAAATTCCACGACGGCGAGCCGTTCAATGCGCAGGCGATGAAGATTTCGTTCGACCGGATGGTAGACCCGGCGACGAAATCGGGGCTGTCGGCGCAGTTGCTCGGCTCGTACAAGAGCAGCGAGGCGGTGGACGATGCGACGATCCGCATGACCTTTGCGACGCCGTTCGCACCGCTCTTTCGCAATCTTGCCCGCGTGTATTGTGCACCGGTCTCACCGAAAGCGATCCAGCAATACGGGTTGGATGTCGCCACGCATCCCGTCGGGACGGGACCGTTTGTGTTCAAGGAGTATGTGGCGAAAGACCATCTGACGCTGGAGCGCAACCCGGAGTATCAATCGGCACCGGAGTTGTACGGCTTTAATGGGCCGCCCGCGATGAAACGGATTACATGGAAGTTTGTGGCGGAAGAAGCGACGCGCCTTGCAACGCTCCGCAATGGTGAAAGCCAGATGATCGAGAGCGTGCCGCCCGCGTTCGTCAAGCAGGTGCAGGGCGACAGCAAGTACGCGGTAGATATCAAGCCGAACACGGGGCTGCCGTTTTGCCTCATGGTGAACACCCAGAACCCGCCGACCGACGATCTCGCGGTACGGCAAGCATTGGAATATGCCGTGGACAAGGCGTCGATCAGCACGACGATCAATTTTGGGGTGTACCCGCCCGCGCAGGGGCCGCTTTCGCCCGTGACCTTCGGGTACAGCAAAGATGCGGAGATCTATACCTTCGATGTGGCGAAAGCGAAGGATGTGCTGGAAAAAGGCGGCTGGGTTGCGGGGGCGGACGGCATCCGTGCCAAAGGTGGCAAACGGCTGGCGATAGAGTTCTGGACGCTCTCGGATGTGGTGCTGTACCAGAATATCGCGCAGGTATTGCAGGCGCAACTGAAGACGGTGGGGATTGATATGAAGATCGTCTCGCTGGCACGCACGGCGTGGGGCGACGGCATCTACGCGGGCAAGCACCACCTGACGACGCAGATTTTCGGGCTGGCAGACCCCAGTGTGCTCTCGATCAACTTCCACTCGAAGAACATCGCCAAAGACGGCGGGCGGGGGTTCAACTGGAGCCGCTACGCGGACCCCGCGCTCGACAAATTGCTCGATCAAGGGGATGTGACGCTGGACAACGAGAAGCGCAAGCAGATCTATGCCGACGCGCAGAAACTGATTATGCAGCAGGGGTTGATGATCCCGATCTACTATAACCAGCAGGTGTACGGGCGGCTGACGGGGGTGACGGACATCACTTTCCTCAGCGGCGGGCAACCGATCCTGTACCCGGCATATGTAAAGAAGTAGCCGATGATTCGCTATCTCCAGCGGCGGCTGGTATCAACCGTCATCGTCCTGTTCGGTGTGTCGGTGCTCGTGTTTCTCGTGCTGCATCTCATCCCCGGTGATCCGGTGACGCTGGCACTGGGGCAATCGGGGGCATCGGGGCAGGATATCGAGCGGCTGCGGAAGCAATTGGGGCTGGATCAGCCGCTGTATGTGCAGTACTGGAACTTCGTTTCGCACGCGGTGCGGGGGGATTTCGGGCGCAGTATCGTGAGCCGCCGCCCGGTGGGTACGCTGATCCGCGAACAGTTGCCCGCGACATTTCAACTGACGCTGGCGGGCATGACGATTGCGATTGCGCTCGGCATGACGCTCGGCGTGTTCGCCGCGATGCGCCCGCATTCGCTAGTAGATAGCGCAATTATGATCGTTGCCACGCTCGGTGTGGCGGTGCCGGGGTTCTGGTTCGCGCTGCTGCTCATCTACACCTTCGCGGTACACTGGCACATTTTTCCGGCGGCGGGGGGCGGGTCGGCGCGTGCACTCGTGTTGCCTGCGGTGACGCTCGGCATCAGTGCATCGGCGGTGATCGCACGGCTGACGCGGAGCAGTATGCTCGAAACCTTACGACAGGAGTACATCGTCACTGCCCGCGCCAAGGGGCTGACGGAGCGGGTCGTAGTGTTCAGCCAC
>JBBRMX010000219.1:0-6056 GCA_038230615.1 Thermomicrobiales bacterium
GGGGACGCCGTTTGCATTGATGCGGTCGGGCGGGGCGAGAAAGAGCGTCGGCGTCTTCAATAGCGACGGGCGGGCGCGGTTGTGGCGATGCAGGCGTCCCATCCGTTGCAACACGAGATCAACGGGGGCGAGGTCGGAAACCATCACATCGAAGTCCAAATCGAGGCTTTGTTCGATGACTTGCGTGGCGACGAGGATCGCACGGCGTGGGCGGCAGGGCGATGCGCCGTGTTCGTCCGGCTTACCAAAGCGAACGAGAACCCGTTTTTCGATCTCGTCGCGTTCCATGAAGCGATAGCGGGCATGAAAGAGCGACACATCGTCGCGCCAGTCGGCGGGCAACGACGCCCGCAATGCGCGGTAGACTGCTTGCGCTCGCCGCACAGTATTGCAGATTACCGCCGCGCACCCGCCCTCGCGCAGTTGCTCTGTCAATATCTGCGTCAGTTCTGCGGCGTTATCGTCGAGCAACGGCTTGAGAAGTCGTTTGACCGTGATCGTTTTCGGAGTTGTCTGTTCCTGCTCCGTCGGCGGTACTGCATGTGCCTCGATCTCGCTATTTTCGCCGCCAATGACCCACGAAATGCGCGGGTAGGGTTGTACGGGCGGTTCGAGGGTCTCGGCGTCCGGGATATTCGCGCCTTTGGCGTAACTCTGCAGCAGGGTCGTGCGCCGTTGCTCCGGCAGAGTGGCGGAAAGGATAATGACGGTGCAACCGAGGGCGGCGAGCCACTCCAGCAGCCGTTCCAAGAGCGTCGTCATGTACGTATCATAGGCGTGTGCTTCGTCAATGATGACCACTTTGTGTGCCAGCCCGAAAAGCCGCACGAAGCCGTGTTTCGTCTGCAATGCCGCCAACAATGCTTGATCCACTGTCCCGACGCCCCACGGCGCGAGCAACCCCCGCTTGCGCCGCGTGAACCACGTCGCCGCTTGCAGTGTGAGATCGGCGGGTTCTCCCGCATCGTGGTCACTTCCTATATTCGTGGGGTTCAGGTCGCGTTGCGTAGGGTCTGGATCGTGTTGCCTGAGTTTATCGAAATCGTCGGAGAGGTCGGCGTGACCGTGGAGCAGCATAAGGTTGATGGTTGCGCCGGTCTCTCCGTACCACGCTGTGAGATAGTCACGCATGCGGGTGAACATGCCGTTGCTCGTTGCCTGTGTGGGGAGGGCGAAGTACGCCCCACTGAGACCCTGCCGCCGTATCGCATGAGCGAGCAGAATGAGCGCGGCTTCGGTCTTGCCCTGTCCCATCGGAGCCTCGATGATGACCAACCCCGGCGCGGTCAGGCGCGGGGCAATCGTTTCCAGTGCCACGCGCTGCACCGGGAATGGTTCTCGCTCTTTCATCGAGGGGAACAACTCCGCGAAGGTCTGCGGGAGTGTGTCGGTCGGCAGTACGCCCCAGCCGAGATCGCGCAGCGCATTTTCCGCCTTCTCTTGCACCGATACCCGGTATGCGTCCGGTGGTTCCTTCCAATCGGTGTTGTAGGTGAAGAAATGCTCGTCCGAGCCGATCCAGTCCGCGACGGTGATAAACCCCGCCAGTGCCATCACCGCCGCATTGTCGAGCGATTGCGGGCAGTAGTGCGGCATCCCGCCGAGGTCCTCCCGCAACGCGGTGACGATTTCCCCCTGCGCGATGCGCCACGCGGCCTGCGCCGGTGCCAGAGCATCGGTATCGCTTTTGCGCCATTGCCCCGCCGCGTTTGGGATAATTGTCTCGTTGTCGTTGAATGTGCTGACGGGCGGGAAGATGCCGTGATGCCCGCCGATAGCGACCGCCATCGTCTGTACCTGCTTGGTGGACCAGCCATATGCTTCCGTGGTGAACAGATCACGCAGGAGCAGCGTGCTGATCGTGTCGTGCGGAATCTTTTTTGTCCCCGCATATCCTCGCGCTAATTTCTTCTCACTGAGCGATTCCTCAAGGTCGTCACGATTCGCGCAATACTGAAACATGGGTGATGCCTTGCCGAGATCGTGCAGACCTGCGAGGAACGGTATCCACTGCGCGGCGGTTTCTTCGTCCATGCCCAAGCCCGCCGCGATTGTCCGTTGCGCTGCCGGGGCGAGCATCTTGTTCCATAAGAGGCGGGCAACGGTCGCTACATCGAGCAGGTGACAACGCAACGGGTGCCAGTTCGAAGAGGATTTGTCCGTCATCGGTGTTTTCGCCCAGAGGACCGAAAGATACGTAGTGTGTTCCACGGCGTCGTGCCTCCTTGTGGTGTGCAATCGCCCCGTCGCTAGAGAGGACGCATCCCACGCAGAGATGGGGGAGCCGTCTGGGAGCAGATGCAAAAAAAAGGAAAGATATGCAAAGTGAAGCAGCAAGAATACCGCAAAATCGCTGCGGTATTCCTGTAATATGTCCTGATGTGGGGGCGGCGCGTATGTCTGTCTTTCGCGAGGAAATCGGGGTGGTAGGCCAGATAGGATTCGAACCTATGACCAAGAGATTATGAGTCCCCTGCGCTGACCGCTGCGCCACTGGCCCACACCACCACAGAGGGTAGCACCGCAGGCGGCGTGAGGCAAGCGACGGCTACGGGCGCGAAAAAGCGGCGCGGAATATTCCGCGCCGCTTTTCTTTGCGTGTTACACGAGATCGTACGGGATGTCGAGTTCCTCTGCGAGGTCGCGGATGTCGTCGAGTACCGCATCGTGTAACGGCACGCCACTGACGGAGCGTACGCGGTATGCATCGAACTCCGGCTGGCCGGGGACCAACACCGCATCGTGCGTGGTGTCCGGCGGGGTGGCGCGTACTGCCGCGTTGAATTCGTCCATCGCGGCGCGGTAGTCGTCCACTGGTCCGAAGGCGTCAATACGCCACGCCATGAAGCAATGGCAGACGCCGGGGGGCGCGTCCGACCCCTCGCGCCGACCGGTGATATTCTTGCTCCACGTCCCGCCGCTCATGATGCCGCTGAACAAATCCACCGCCGCCGCCAGCCCGTATCCCTTGTGCGACCCATGCTCGCGGTCGCTGCCGAGCGGGGCGAGTGCAACCGCAGTCGCGGGATCGGTCGTGAATGCACCCGCCTGATCGAGTGCCCACCCGCTCGGAATCGGCTTGCCCTCGCGCTTCGCAATCTCGATCTTGCCCCACGCCACGCTGCTCGTCGCCATATCAATCAGGAAGGGATCGGAGGTGGTGCCGCCGGGGAAGGCAATCGCAATCGGGTTCGTCCCGAACACGGGGATGCTGGCGAAGGTCGGCACGACAAGCGGGTTCGCATTCGTCATGCTGATACCGCCCATGCCCTCCGCCACCGCCATCATCGGGTAGTACGATGCCGCGCCGTAGTGGTTACTGTGTCGCACCGAGACGGTACACCAGCCGCTCTCGTGCGCCTTGGCGATGCATCGCTTCATCGCTTCCGGCCCGACAACCAGCCCAAGCCCGTTGTCGCCGTCAATCGTCATGGTTGCGGCGGTCTCCGTGACGACCGCAATATTCGGGTGAAGATTGATGCGCCCGTCGCGCAGCAAGTCGGAGTACATCCGCATCCGGGGAATGCCGTGCGAGTCAATGCCGTGGACATCGCTGAAAACTAGCACATCTGCCGCCGTTTGCGCGTCCGTCGCCGGAACGCCGAGGCTGATAAATGCCCGCTCCATGAATGCCCGCATCTTCTCTGCCGGTACTGTGTGCCGTTCGCCCGCCATCCCGCTCTCCCTTCGCACTAACGTTGTGTCTTCTTTCGGGGCGTATCGCGTGTCGCCTCTGGTGCGTTTACCGCCTCGATTTCCTTGTCTGCCTCGTCCACATCGTAATCGTGCGGTCTGCCCGCCGTTCGCGTGGGGCGTCCTTCCGGTTTCGGGGCGGGTTTCGCGGGAGTGTCACTATCGGCGGACGCGGTCGCTTTTTTTGTGCCGCCCGTAGTGCCTTTTGCAGGTTCGGCGCGGGTCGGCATCCGCAGCACGACAATCATCAAGATGAAGCAGAGCGCGGCGATTGCCAAGAGTGCGGGCGCGGTGATATTGGCGCGGACCGTGTCATAGAAGTTGCCTTTGGGCGGCGTGGCGGTGGGCAGCGCAGACGGCGCAGCGGGGCTTGGCCCGATCAGCAGTTCCACCACCTGCCCGGCGGTGGCACCGTCCACGTTCCACGGGCGGAATGCGACGGTTGCTTGCGGTGCCTGAATTGGGGCAGTAGATTTGAGTGTCTGGTTCGGGCTGGTGATCGGCTGCTTGGTGTCCGAGACAAGCACCTGTACTTGCGTCGCGGCGTAATCGAGCGTCCGTTTCCAGTCAATGCCCGCCGTGCCGCCCTGCACATCGTAATTGCAGGTGACGTCACTGGTGCCGGGGGGGATCGCAACGGGGAGCGTCAGTTTCTGCCCCGTCAGATCGCCACCTGCGAGGAGATCAATCCGGCTCGTCGAGATCGTCGTCGCGCCGGTCGGGGCGGTGAACGCAATCGGGATGCCCGTTTTCATCGAGCCGTCCGGGTTCAGTGTGCCGACGAAGGTGCGGTCGGTCGCGTTGGTGATCTGATACGATTCCACTACGCTGTAAACACGCGGACGTACCTCGTTGATAACCGCCGCGTGTTTGGCGACCGTAAACCCGCTCTGGTACTCGCCCGTTGCCAGTTCGTAGATCGGCACTTCGGTGGTGGCGGTGGGCGCATTGTTCTCGAAGCGCACGGCGCGGGTCTTGCCCGTGATACCACTAGGATCGGTGAAATCGCGCTCCGCCGGTTCGTACACGACACCACGATACATCACGAGGACGCGATAGACGCCCGCCGCGCTCGTATCCATCCCCGTGAAGGTGAACGAGCCGTCCGGCGCGGTCGTCGTGATCTTGTTGTCCACCGCTTCATCGTTGATGCGAAAGTAGCCGGGATTGTAGAACAGCAATGTCACCGTGAGCGGTGCAGACGGCAGCGATGTGCCCACCGTCTTCATCACGACTTTGCCCGTGAGGGTGCCGCCGATGGGCGCAGCATGAGTGCCAACCAATGGCAGCATCAGCGCGACGACACATGCGAGAGACGCGAAAAGATGAACGGGAACGCGGAACCTCATGCGTGTACAACCCTCGTCTTCGTGTGCCGCCAAACCTACCCCGTGATGCTAGCAGCGTTGTCGGCGGGCGGCAAGGCAGCGGGGAACGCAGAAACAAGGAACGAGAGACGAGACTGTCTCCCCGATTGTCGCACCGTGCCATGCATAGCGCGACAGTCGGGAGGTTTCTCGTCCCTCGCTGCTCGTTCTTCGTCGCGTGTTACTTGACGGTCAGGTTGCCGACCATGCCCAGTTGCTCGTGACCTGCCACATTGCAGATGTACTTGTAGGTGCCTGCTTTGAGGTCCACCTTGAGCGTCGCCGTCTTGCCCATCTCGATCAGGGATCCTTCCTTCTCGTTGATGACGAAGTTGTGCGGGCTGGGACCTTCATTCTTGATGTTGAATGTGACCGTACCGGCATTGACGGATGTTTTATCGAGGGCAAACGCGAAGTCTTTCATCGTCACATTCACCGTGTCGCCCGCGCCTGTCGTCGCGCCGCCTGTCGGTGCTTTGGTGGCGGCGGTGCCGCCGCTGCCAGTGGATGTACTGCTGCCGCCGCACGCAGTCAGGGCGAGGGTGCAAATGAGGGCAAGGGTAAAGAAGAGTGTCATACCGCGTCGCATCGTGCCGGTCCTTTCCGTTGCGCGGGTACGCTGTCGTACCCACTTGTGAATTATCTCACGCGCCGCACCCGTGTTCAACGGCGCATCGTCCCCGATCTTTACCCATCGCAAGATACGTGCGATACTGCGGCAACGGAAAAGAGTAGGCGTTTCGCGCCCACGTCAGCGAGTGGGGGCATGGTGCAAACCCCGCCGTGGTGCCGCGCCGAAGTCGTTCCGTTCATCGTATGGTGCGCCGCACTGTACAATTGTAGCCTGACCTACGGGATGCGCCCGGTACTGCGCAAACGCGAGGGATGCCCCGGCATCCGAAGCGAGGTGGTACCACGGGCTTTTTCCGCCCCGTCCTCTGCATTGAGGGCGGGGCGTTGCATTTGGCGGGAGGCACGAGATGATCGAAGCGACGA
>JBBRMX010000220.1:0-6030 GCA_038230615.1 Thermomicrobiales bacterium
GCTGCTGCGCCGCTCGCCGAGACGCCGAGACCGAATTGCAGCAGTCGTCGCCGGGACATTGCCTGTCGTTGCATCGTGTTGTTCCCTTTCCGCATACACACACTAAAACTGCCGGAAGCGAAGGAGCGATTGCCCTTTGCGGGCGATTACCCCTTGACGGACCCGGCAGTGAGACCCCGAACGAGTTGCCGCTGCCCTGCGATCAAGAGCAGCACGGTGGGGAGCAAGATGAGCACGACCCCCGCCATGATGAGATTCCACGAGGCGGTTTCCTCGTTTTGCAGGAAACTGATGCCAATTTGCGCGGTTCGCATCTCCTTGCTGTCGGTGACGAGCAGCGGCCAGAGATACTGGTTCCACGTCTGGAGAAAACTGTACACCGCCAGTGTGCCGAGTGCGGGGCGCGAAAGCGGCACCACGATAGTAACGAGATAGCGTAGGCTGCCGCAGCCATCGAGCGTGGCGGCGTCATGTAACTCTTTTGGCAGCGAGAGGAAAAACTGCCGCAGCAGGAAGGTGCCGAACGCTGTTGCGACGAAGGGCGCGATCAATGCGACGTAGGTATCTTTCCAGCCAAAGGTCTGGATCGTCTGGTAGTTCGGGATTACGGTGACTTCCCACGGGATCATCAGCGTGGAAAGGAAGACCGCAAACAACACCGACCGCCCCCGGAACTCGCGGATCGCAAAAGCGTACGCGGCGAGGCTCGCGGTGACGAGTTGAATCAGCATCACGCTGGACGCGACGACCAGACTGTTCAGCAGATACCGCGGGATCGGCAGGCGGCGCAGTACGGTCTGATAATTTTCGAAGTGCAGGGCGCGGGGGAGAAAGAGCGGCGGGTATTTCGTCGCCTCGTCCGCCGTCATGAAACTGATTCCAAGGGCATACAGGAGCGGAAAGAGGATGACGAATGCCACCGCAAGGAGTAGCACATACATCAGGAGGTGGCGCGGGCTGCGAAGTGTCTTGCTCACTGGTAAAACACCTTGCCTTCCAGTGCGCGAAACTGCACGACCGTCAGCCCGAGCACGATCAGAAAGAGGATGACCGATTGCGCCGAGGCATAGCCGGACTGGAAATTGAAGAAGGCATCACGGTAGATCGAGTAGACGACCACATTGGTCGAACCGACGGGACCGCCCTTCGTGAGGATGTGAATTTGCGCGAAACTCTGGAATGCGCCGATGGTCGAGATGACGAGGACAAAAAAGAGTGTCGGGGAGAGGAGCGGCAGCGTGACATTGGCGAAGATGCGGAGGTTGCCTGCGCCGTCAATGCGTGCGCTTTCGTACAACTCTTCCGGGATGCCCTGCAAACCACTCAGTAAGGTGATGAAATTGAAGCCGAGCGTCATCCAGATCGTGCCGATAGCAATTGCCCACAGTGCCGAACTGGGCTGCGTCAACCACTGCACTTTTGGTAGCCCGACCGACGAAAGAAAGTAATTCAGCACACCCGCCGACGGGTTGTAGAGCAAGAGAAAGATGACCGATGACGCCGCAACGGAGACGCCAATTGT
The DNA here is from genome assembly GCA_038230615.1 of Thermomicrobiales bacterium. Lineage (GTDB taxonomy): Bacteria > Chloroflexota > Chloroflexia > Thermomicrobiales > JALYUS01 > JBBRMX01. Next base: position 1,523 of record JBBRMX010000220.1, read on the forward strand.
GATGCCGAACGCCACGCGAAAGACCGAAATTCCCCGTAGCCGCTGGTTCGCCAGCACCGCCAAGAGCAATGCCAGCAACAAGCCGAGCGGCACCGTATAGAGCGTGTACAGCACGGTGACGACGAGGGAGTTGCGGTAGTTGCTCGATGTGAGCGCGTTGCGGTATTGCTCGAACCCGACGAACACATCGGACGAGAAACCAAACGGGCTGCTGGCATGCAGGCTGAGCCAGATAGATTTACCGAGTGGGTAGAAGACAAACGCCGTGAACGCGAGAAGCGACGGCAGCAGGTAGAGCAGCGAAATAAGCGTTGCTTGCGTCTCGCGCAAGCGTGGTTTGCGGATAGGGCGTACTTGTGGCAAGAGTGCCGCAGTCGGTGCCGCCGAGGTGATGGTACTATTTTGCCTTGCCAATTCCCTATCCTCACGCAACATCTCCATCGCATGGCGCGATGTGTACTCCCCAACGGGGCAAACGTAGCATCACTTTGTGATCGAAATGTACGGGCGATACGATGCAAACGTGATCTGTTGGTTGTGTAGCAGGTGTGCGGAGAGCGCGTACACGATTCGCATCGAACATTCGCCAACAGATTACCGTGCGGTTACTCCTGCCACACAGTCTGCTGCTATTACCACGCAGGAGGGTACCTCTCCCACCTCGCGCGTTGCCCGTTGCCCGTTGTGTGATGAGGGCGACACGGCAGTGTAGGCAAAGATCAGCGTTGCATCACTGCTTTCGTAACGCGGTCCCCCGTAACGCCTATACGGACAGCGGGCGGGGAATGCATATGATAGAAGGAACAACCCATGCAGGACAGGCAGCAGCAACCCTTGCGACCCTGCCGCCGCTCATCCTGTATATCGTCGCGCAGAAGGCGATCATCTCTACCTTCGTGACGAGCGGGGCGAAGTAGGAGGACCACTCCCGCTCAGGAAAAGGCAGGGGCGATTGGTCGCTACCCCAGTACATCGCCCCTCCCGATGGGCTGCGAGGCGGCGACGAACCCCGGCGTGTTCGCGCGGATAATCTTGATGCTCTCGCCTGCGCCATGGGCGGCGAAGGCATCCGCGTCGGTATAGCCCTCGTAGAGGAAGAAGCGGTTCGGGTTCGCGGCGTCGTTGATGATATCGAAGCGCAATGTGCCGGGTTCGCTGGCAAGGGCGCGTGCGGCGTGGGCTTTGATTTCGACGATATAAGCGTCGCGGTGTTCGGGATGGACATCTATCTGAAAGATCAGTGCGTACATCGGTGCCTCCTGCGGGTTATCTATTGTTGCGGCGTCTCGCCCGATTCTACCAGCCCCTTGTACGTCGGGCGCGGCACATCGTAAAACTCGGCGGTGCGGCTGTAGCCGATACGAGCAAGTCGCCCGACGGGGCGCGTGCGCGTAAGATCGAGCAGACCATTCGCCATAAATGCGGGGTCTACCGCGATGTGGACGACCTCCCCGATGATGAGGTGCGACGGTCCGTCGCCCCACTCCTGAATATCCAAGAGGCGGCATTCCAGCGCGGCGGGTGATTCCCCGACGCGGGGCGTCCGCACCATTTCGCCGGGGACAGGCGTGAGGCCCGCCCACGCGAATTCGCTTTCGTTCGGTGGGAAGTCCGCCGACGTGAGGTTCATTTGCTGCATCAGCGATTCGGGGACATGGTTGAAGACGAACTCGCGGGTGTGGCGCACATTCCGCAGGGTGTCTTTCGTGCCGCTCGACGAAAACGCGATGATCGGCGGGTGCGATGAGACGATCATGCAATACGAGTGCGGCGCGACATTCGCAATGCCGCTCTCGCTCAGGGTGCTGACCCACGCGATGGGGCGGGGCGCGACGATGCTGTTGATAAGGTTATAAATCTGCTGCCCCGGCTCGGTGGCGGGGTTCAGACCGGTGCGCGGTGCGGCGGGGTCGGAATAATCGGGCATAGCAATCCTCCGGCGTGCGGGATAACGACGATCTTTCACGCTTGCATCACCTGCAAGGCGCGGTGCGGGCGGTCTATTCCGACGATTTCGATGCAAGGCGGCGGGGGATTACTCCGCCGCCGCCTTCTTGCCCTATTCGGTTGTGTTTGGGATGCGGACACCCGAGGTGGAGCGGATGAACTGCTCCTGCGGCGATGGAGGTATCGCCATGCCCACGCGCCGAGTATCGCACCATCGCGTCGGAGTTACCACCCTGCATCGTCCGGCCGGCGGTCACATGATCGTTTCTTTGATGAGTGGCGGCACCGCGACGGGTTGCGCCGAGAAGCGATACGCAGCGAGGGCGGTAAGAGTCTCGGCGTCTGCCTGCGCGTCCGTGCGGGCGTGCAGATCGAAAAGGGGTGCGCCCGCCGCGACATACTCCCCCAGTGTGGCATGGAGAACGATGCCGACGGCAGGGTCTATCGGGTCGCCTTTGCGTTCGCGCCCTGCGCCGAGGCTGCATGCCGCCCTCGCCAGCGGCATCGGGTCGAGATCGGCGATGTATCCGCTTATAGGCGCGACAATGGTGCGAACAATCGGGGCGGCGGGCAGCAGCGATGGGTCCTCAATCATTCGGCGGTCGCCGCCCTGCGCCGCGACGACCTGCGCAAACTTTTCCCACGCCGCACCACTCGTGATCGCGCCGGTTGCCATCGCCATACCTGCGTGTTCGTCAGGAGCAACGCCCGCCATGACGAGCAGGGTTGCAGCTTCGTGCAGGGCAAGTTCACGTAGGTCGGGTGGGCCGCCGCCACGCAATGCGGCGACCGCCTCGCGCACTTCCAGCGCATTCCCGATCGCGCGACCAAGCGGGCGATCCATGTCGGAGAGTACCGCGACAGTACGACGCCCCGCCAGTGTGCCGATGCGAACCATCGCCGCCGCGAGTGCACGTGCGCCCGTTTCCTGTTGGATGAATGCGCCACGCCCCGTCTTTACATCGAGCAAGATAATCTGTGCACCGATCGCGAGTTTCTTGCTCATGACGCTGCTGGCGATCAAGGGAATGCTCTCGACGGTGCCGGTCACATCGCGCAGGGCGTAGAGTTTGCCGTCAGCGGGGGCGAGGTCGGCGGATTGCCCCGCCAGCACAAGATTGCACGTACCAAGAACCTCTCGGAATCGCGCCACCGAGAGCGCGGCATCGAACCCCGCAATGCTCTCCAGTTTGTCTATCGTGCCGCCCGTGTGTCCGAGACCGCGCCCGCTCATTTTCGCCACCGGCACGCCGCACGCCGCGACAATTGGCGCGACAACCAGTGTGGTCTTGTCGCCAACGCCGCCCGTGGAATGCTTGTCCGCGACATTGCTGCCGAAGGCGGTGAGATCGAGTATCGCGCCGCTCTCCGCCATCGCCACCGTCAACGCGGTAAGATCGCCGTCTGTCAGCCCGCGCCAGAAAATCGCCATCAGCCACGCTGCAACCTGATAATCGGGCAGGTCGTCATGTGTGTAGGCATGGATGAGGGCGGCGACGGTCTCCGCGCCGAGCGGTTGCCCGTCCCGCGTGCGCTCGATTGCCCGCGCCATCGAAAAATCTATCATCAATGCCTCCGGTAGTGCTGTCGGGGTGGGAATTGGAAAGATGCTTTACTGCATCTATGCCACTATCGGTGCACCACCCTGTCGGGCGTCCGCGATGCGGCGATAGTGGGACGGGACAAGCGGCGGAAGATCATCGGGATCGAACCAGCCTTCACCGAGTGTCTCATCGGAGCGACGCAGTGCACCACCCGTAACATGCCCGCGCACAACGATATTCACCATGTGATACCGTAGCCCGCGCCCGATCCGCAGCCCGTCCCACGGGTCGGAATAGATACCCGTGGTGCCGTCTACCGCGATCTCGATGCCAGATTCTTCGCGGGTCTCGCGCACGGCGGTCGTTTCGACCGTCTCGCCCAAGTCCATATGCCCGCTCGGTAGGCACCACAATCCGTTATCCTCGCGCTGCACGAGCAAGACACGTCCCGCGTCGTCGAATACCGCCGCATTGACGCCAATCTTTGGGGTGATGAGGTCGCCCTCCTGCGGCATCGGGTCCGCCCATTCCGGTGGGAGAAAGATGCCGTCTGCCATACGCGGCGCAGGAGGTGTGGCGAGGACAGCGATACGATCAATCCCGCCGTAGATGTGTGGGAAGCGTTCGTCGCCGTCGTACCGCCACGGCGCGGTAATGCGGCGCAGATCAATCACCACGGCATAATGCGGGCGCGGATCGGCGCGGTAATAGCGGTTGCCCGCTGCTGCGACTTCTTCCGCCGCGTGCGTTGTATGGACGAAGCCCTCCCGCGCAAAGGCGGCGGGGAAATAGGGCGCGTCGGGTGGCGCGGCATCCCATTCGTCCACCGGCACGAGATGATACGTCAACCACGGCGGCGATTGCGTGTTCACTAATTCAAATCCATCAGCGTAACACTCTGCACCACGCCGGGGGTTTCGCGCACGAGAATGAGTGTCTGCTTAAACTCTTCTTTCGAGGCGGCTTCGACGCGCACAATCAGGTCGTACAGCCCCGTGACGAGCGACATACCGCGAA
>JBBRMX010000221.1:0-6022 GCA_038230615.1 Thermomicrobiales bacterium
ATAGAACGGCACATCCGCCCACCGCCAGTTGTCAATGAAGAACTTCAGCGCGACGAATGTCTCGACGGACGATTCCGGTGCCACGCCTTTTTCTTCGCGGTAGCCGGGAATCATCGCGCCGTTGGTCACGCCCGCACCATACTGTCCGCGCACGGTAAACTTGTCTACGTCCTCCGGGTGAATCGGGCGGATAGCGTGGAGCAGTTTCACTTTCTCGTCGCGCACGCCCGTTGCATCGTTCGAGACGGGCGGCTCCATGCAGGTGAGTGCGATCAACTGGAGCATGTGGTTCTGCACCATGTCGCGCAGTGCACCGGATTCCTCGTAATACCCGCCGCGCCCCTCGACGCCGATACTCTCCGCCACAGTAATCTGGACGTGGTCTACATAACGGCGGTTCCAGATCGGCTCGAAGATGCTGTTCGCAAATCGGAAAACGAGGATATTCTGCACCGTCTCTTTACCGAGATAGTGATCAATACGGAATATCTGCCGCTCCGAGAAGACCTCAGACAACTGCTCGTTCAGTTCGACCGCCGAGCCGAGGTCATGCCCGAACGGCTTCTCGATGATGATCCGCGCCCACGGTCCTTCCTCTTTGCTGCCGGGGGCGACGCGATTCGCCAAGCCATGCTCACCAAGCCGCTTGATGATCTCCGGGTAATTCGATGGCGCAGTTGCGAGATAGAAGACGCGGTTGCCTGCGGTGCCGCGATCCTTATCTATCTGCTCCAGCAGTGCTTTCAGGCGCACGTACCCGTCATCATCGTGAAACTCAGTTTGATGGTAAAAAATCCCCTCCGACACCGTATCCCAGAGGGTTTCCTGCACAGGGCGCACGCGGGAGAACTCGTTGATACCGCTTTTCATCTGTTCGCGGAATGCATCCGTGCCGATAGGACGCCGTGCAACCCCAACGACCGAGAACCCACCGGGCAGCAGCCGCTCACGCTGGAGATTGTAGAGGGCGGGAACGAGTTTGCGGCGCGTGAGATCGCCGGACGCACCGAAAATCACCATCACACACGGTTCCGGCATCCGTTGCAACCGCAATCCCTCTCGCAGGGGGTTCACGAGCGTCGTTTCTGCTGCCACACCTTTGCTCCCTTCGGTAATCGGGAGTACTGAGCGTTGAATGCTTCACACCGAGCGATTCGTTTCGTACATCGTGATCGCATACAGAAATCACGACGCACGGAACAGATAACTCAGTACGCAGCACGCAACGCTCTGTACCGAATCTAGTCTGTCTTGACCGCGTGACCACCGAACTGCTTCCGCAATGCTGCTACGACCTGATCGCTGAAGTCTTCCTTCTCGCGTGATCGGAACCGTTGCAGGAGCGAGAGCGTGATGATCGGGGCGGGAACATCGAGTTCCATTGCAGTTTGGACCGTCCAGCGACCTTCGCCGGAGTCGTCCACGTAGCCGCGGATGCCTTCGAGGTGGGCATCGTCCGCGAACGCCCGCTCCGCAAGTTCGAGCAGCCACGAGCGCACAACGCTGCCTTGATTCCACAGCGTGGAAATCTTGTGCAGATCGAGCGAGTACTGCGACTTCTCAAGGATGGCGAAACCCTCGCCATACGCCTGCAACATGCCGTACTCGATGCCGTTATGCACCATTTTGACGTAATGCCCCGCGCCGTGCGATCCCATCAGCCCGTAGCCGTTCGGCGGGCCGAGCGTCTTGAAGATCGGTTCGAGGCGGTCAAAGACCTCCTGCTCGCCGCCGATCATCAGGCAGTAGCCCACCTGCAAGCCCCAGATGCCGCCGGACGTGCCACAGTCCATAAAGTGCATTCCAGCGGCGTTGATCTTCTCGGCGCGGCGCACCGTGTCTTTCCAGTTCGAGTTGCCGCCGTCAATGATGACATCGCCGGGATCGAGGATGGAGATCAGATGGTCAATCTGGTCTTCCGTCACCTGCCCGGACGGTACCATGATCCAGACAGTGCGCGGACGCTCGAGTTTGCCGACCAGTTCTTCGACCGTCTGCGCTGTCTCTGCGCCATACTGCGCGACTTCTTCCGTCACCGAATAGGTCCGGTTCCACGCGACGACACGATGGTCGTCCAACCGGAGGCGACGCACCATATTGAAACCCATCCGACCAAGCCCGAGGAAACCAAGTTCCACAGCCGCTCCCCTTTCCGTCTTCCGTATTTCGTTGCCCATCTAGCGGGCGAGGCGACGACTGCCGCCGCCCCCGTGTCCACACTGTGCGATATGCGATGTTACGCGACGGGCGAGGCTGCGAATGCTTCGCGCTTCTTGCTCACATCCGCGATGATCGCCTCGAAGGAATCCGCGAACTGCTGGATTCCTGCATCCTGCAAATCCTGCGTCACTTTTTCCATATTGATCCCGACCGCTTCCAGTTCGGCGAGCACATGCTGTGCGCCCGCGTAATTTTCCCCAACCGAGTTGCGTGCGACGCCGTGATCGCGGAAAGCGGCAATCGTCGGCGGCCCCATCGTGTCCACAGTGTCGGGGCCGATCAATTCTTCCGCGTAGAGAATATCGCGGTAGGCGGGGTTCTTCGCACCGGTGCTTGCCCAGAGCGGACGCTGTACCTTCGCGCCCTTGGCCGCCAATGCCTCCCAACGCGGGCCGCTGAATGTCTCTTGGAAGACGTGATACGCCTCTTTCGCATTTGCAATCGCTGCCTTGCCGAGCAATGCCTGCAAGCGTGCTTTTTCGGCGGCATCGTTGGTGGATTTGATCTTCACTTCGAGCATCTTGTCTACCATCACATCAACACGGCTGACGAAGAACGAGCCGACCGACGCGATCTTGTCAATTGCCTCGCCACGCGACGCCCGCGCTTCCAGTGCCTCGATATAGGCACTCATAACCTCTTTATAGGAAGGGATAGAGAAGATGAGCGTCACATTGACATTCAACCCCTCGCTGAGCACCTGCTTGATAGCGGGGATGCTCTCCGGCGCAGCGGGGATTTTTATCATCAGGTTCGGGCGACCCACAACCTGCCAGAGACGGCGGGCTTCTGCGGTCGTCTCCTCGGTCTTGTGTGCCAAGAGCGGCGAAACCTCGATAGAGACATAGCCGTCCGCGCCCTTCGTCCGTGCGAAGACGGGCGCGAAGATATCGCAGCACGCCCGCACATCTTCGGTCGTCAGTACTTCGTAGATTTCCTCGGTGCTCTTGCCGTGCTGCACGAGATCACGCATCTGTGCGTCGTATTCCGTGCGCCCGACGATAGCCTCTTTGAAGAAGTTCGGGTTAGAGGTCTGCCCCACAACCCCGTCTTCCTCGATGAGCCGCTTCAACTCGCCATTGATGATCTCGCGGCTGATATTGTCGTACCACACGCTTTGGCCGTGCTGTGCGATCTGCTGCAACGGATTCGTCGCCATCGCTCTCCTCCATTCGTTCCGGCGCATGACGCCATGCGCCACCGGATACCACCATCATCGCATCGTCGCTACCATTGTCGCGCATAATCAGCGGGTCGGCACCACCGCGCGATACAATTGCTCCTGCCGCTCAATTGCCCGCGCATAGATCGTGTGGGTCTCCATATCCGGCAGCAGGGTACGTCCCGTCTCGATAGGATGCACATCCCATGCCGTTATCGCACCCAATTGTTCGAGCGCAATGAGCGCGGCACCGCGGCTTGTCGCCTCCGCTTCGTCGCTGACCGTAATCGGGCAACCAAGAGCATCGGCGAGCATCTGCATCCAGAGCGGGTTGTGCAGCAACGCTGCCCCGCTGATAATGATCTCTCGCGCTTCCGGGTACGCCGCCGCGATGATGCGATGCATCAGCACCAATCGGTACGTAATTGCTTCCAGCATTGCCCGTGCGATCTCCGGCACCGTCGTATCGAGCGAGATGCCCGTGACCGCTCCCCGCGCATAGGCATTGTAGTTCGGGCTGCGCTCCCCCGCGAGGAACGGCAGCACGGTCAGCCCGTGTCCGTCCGGTGGCACCATAGCAAGGGCATCGAGCAATCCGTCGTCCGCACGCAGTTTGCTTTCAATCCATGCCCAGACATTGCCGCCATTGCTCTCCGCGCCCCCGACAACGAAATGCGTGCGATCCACCCGATATGCCCACAGACCGTCCGGCACTGCGACCGTCTCCGACGCCTGCACGAGCCGCATTGCAGTCGAGGTGCCGGCGTTGACGGCGATGCGGCGGGCATCCACCCCGCCGCTGCCCACATTGCTCGCCGCGCCGTCACCGAGCGCGGGATACCACGGCACCGTGACAAGGGCGGGCCACCGCGCAGCATATACGGGTGTCAGCCCATGCACTGGCGCATCCACATCCACCAACGGCGAAAGTTGTTCCTCGCGTACCGGTAGTACCGCGAGCAAGGCGGTATCCCACCGGTTTTCGTTCAGGTTGAGCAACCCGGAACCAGACGCCATCGAAAGCGAACACGCCCGCGTACCGGAAACGCGAAACGTCAGATATTCCGCGAGCGACATCCAATAAGTCGCCCGGCCAAATATCTCCGGCTCGGTTTCGGCGAGCCAGAGGAATTTCGCGGGGAGGTACATCGGGTGGATCATGCATCCGGTGCGGTCATGGACGGCGTGCTCGTCTACGCGCTGGCGCAGTTTCGTCGCGGCGTCCGCGCTGCGCGTGTCCGCCCATGTGTAGAGCGGGGTTATCGCGGTACCGTCAGTGCCGACACCAACCACATTGTGCCAGAAGGTATCTACCGCAACCCCAGCGATGTCGGCGGCACGGTCGCCCACGATCTTGAGGATGTCGTCTATGACCGATGCGATACGCTCGATAAGCGCGTCAGCATCGCAGAAAACGCCACCATCGGCGGTGGTGTCCATATCGTGCGCGGTCTGCGCGGTATATCCCTCGACAGCGCGGGCGTGGGCATCATAGATGACCGCACGGGCGGAGGATGTCCCGACATCAATCGTCAGCACGAGCGGTGTGTGTGCGTCCCGAACCGCAACTGTTGCCACGCCACTCGCCTCGCTTCGTATCGTGCGTATCGCGGCTTCGCTGCCGCGCCAACGGCGAGTATACCACCGAACGAACGCCCCACGATTGACCGCGTTGCGTGCGGGGTGTACCCTCCGTGCAGAGATGCTGTATGGTGGCATAATGACGGCGGGTACGGAAGGGGTAATGACTGCATGGCGGAATTGAGCGAACGCGCTTCGCACCACGCGACCGATGAGAGCGCGGCTCCCGCCGAGCCAGCCCCGGCCCAACCGGAGAGTATGCCACCGCGCAGGCGCAGCGCGACTCGCGAGACGGTCGAGACACTCGTGATCGCCCTCCTGCTCTTCTTCGGAATGCGCCAGATTATCCCGAGCGTCCTCGTGGACGGGCGCAGCATGGTACCGAGCCTCGAAGATCGCCAGCACTTGCTGGTGAACCGTATTTTGTACTGGCATCTCAACATCGGCGGCACCCAGCGGTATCTCTTCCACCCGCCACAGCGCGGCGATGTGGTAGTGATTGACCCGCCTGTTCAGACAAGCGAACCCTACATTAAGCGGTTGATCGGGCTGCCGGGGGACACGATCCGCATCGGGGAGTGCGCCACCGTGCAGGGCAGCCTGCCTGCTTGTAAAGTCTTCGTGAATGGCATCGCGCTCAACGAGGATTACATCGCGCAACCCCCCGCGTACACATTCCCGCCCGATGGACGCCCGCTGCAACTCGGCCCCGACCAGTATTTCGTGCTTGGCGACAATCGCAATGCCAGTTCGGACGGACATATCTTCGGCCCAATCACGAGCGACCGGATCATCGGCAAGGCGTGGCTCTCGTTCTGGCCGCTCCGCGATCTCGGTTTCCTGCCCCACCGCACGTATCCCGTCTAACCCGTCGGGGTGAACGATGAACGCGGCCCACGGAGAGCCGCGTTTTTTGTGTCCGCGATTCGCCCGCCGTTCTGTTAAGATGCCGCCCAACGATGCGACACGCGGCATAGCAGGCAGAGGAGCAGACATTGGCGACTGAGGAGACGAAACCGTTACGGGTGGGCGTGGACATCGGCGGCACATTCACCGACA
>JBBRMX010000222.1:0-6009 GCA_038230615.1 Thermomicrobiales bacterium
CCTGTCAATTTGTGGGCAGCCTATCGGCAGCACAATGCGTGTAGGGGGGTATGCGGGCATCCAATCCTCGGGTATCGTGCGTATCTGTGGCAGGGACGGTATTTCGCAAGAAAATGGTCAGAAATATGCAACCTCTCGGTCATTCGCCCGTTGTATAAGTAGTCAAGTCCGGTCTTCGCCGGAACCGATTCGTGATTGCAGGATAGGGGAGGGGCTGGCGTGGCGATGAAGCAACACGGGCGCACAATGCTGCGGTGGATGCGGCGCGGGGGTGTCGTCGCGGTGCTGCTTGCGGTGCTGGCGGGTTTGCTGCTGCCAGCGAGTGTAGGCGCGGGCTTGCCCACGAACGGTCCCGGTATCGTTTACTTTCCCGTCACCGGGCATAACGTCAATGGTGACATCCTCGAGTTCTGGCACGAGAACGGCGGTCTCGACCGCCTCGGCAACCCTGTCACCGAAGAAATCAAGGACAATGGGCGCGTCAAGCAGTACTTTGAGCGCGGTGTCGTTGAGTACACCCCCACCGTCGGGTTGGCGTTCGGGCGCATCGGTGCAGACCTTGCCGCCGGTCGGCGCGACGGCGCATTTCGCCCGCTCTCCCGCGATGAATGGGGTACCGACCGCACGGGTCGCCGCTTCTTCCCCGAAGTCGGACACGGTATCGCGGGTACCTTCGCGCAGTTCTGGGATCAGAACGGCAGCCTGACGACCTTCGGCTACCCGCTCTCGGAGCCGCTGCGGGAGACGGTCGGCGATGCGAACCAGATGACGACGGTGCAATACTTCGAGCGGGCGCGGATGGAACTTGTCATCGGTGCGGGCGGTGCGGAATCGGTGCGCCTCTCCACATTGGGCAAAGAGATCGCTATCAAACTGAACGGTGGCATGATCCCCGCCCCGAAGAACGGCTCCGCGCTGGAATATACCACCGCCCTCTGGCCGAAGTGGATTGACGTGAACCTGACCACGCAGCGACTGACTGCGTACGAAGGGAACACGCAGTTCCTGACGTACCTGACGACGAGCGGGAAGCCGGGTAACGAGACGCCGACGGGCACATTTGAGATATTCCACAAGGTGAAAAGCGAGCGAATGCGCGGGGACATCGGATTGCCGACGCAATACGACATCAAGAATGTGCCGTGGACGATGTACTTTGCGGGGGGCGGCTACGCGATTCATGGTGCGCCGTGGCGCAGTGTGTATGGCCCCGGAACGCAACTGGACGGCAGCCACGGTTGCGTCAACTCTCCGGTGGACCAGGTCGCCACGCTCTACCAGTGGGCGCCGCTCGGCACTACCGTAGTCGTTCACTTTTAACCGCATCTCTGTACAAAAGCCCCCTCCGTTCGTGTCGGGAGGGGGCTTTTTGTTGCGTCCGTTTCTGACGTGTCGCGGGAAATGGCGGTGTTGCCCGATCTACGCTCCCCGAATCGCTGCGACGAGTGCTCCTACGGGGGGGCGGTCTGCCTGATTCTTGGAGCAGACTGCGAGCAACACGCGCCCGTCCGCGCCGATAACGATATCGCCGCCGAGTTGCCGCGTGTCCTCGTCGGTTTTGAGTTGCATCTTGCGCCCGCCCCGGATCAGTTCGGCATACTTTTTGATCGTATCGAGGCTGTAAATGTCGCGCAGCGTGCCGATTCGCATCCCATACTGGCGGTAGACGATCCGCCCTTCGTCGGCAAGGAGCGGGATGCGGTCGGGAATGTCGAAGTGCGTGCGATACGCGGGGAGGCGGTTGAGCTGGCTGAAAAAGAGCGCGGCGACGCCGACGCCCATTGCGCGGAGTTCAGCGGACTGACGCACCTGCGCCAGATGTTCCTGACAGGGCAGTCACTGCAAGTGGCGGTGAAACACAAGCACGCGCGGCGTGCCGCGCTGCTCCGAAAGCCGCCACTCCGCGCCCGTATCGGTCTTGAGGGAGAAATCCGGTGCCACGGTGCCGACCTTCACACACGTCATCGTTTGCCTCGTGCTCCCGTACTCAATTATTCCCCGAACCGCCGTACGCCGTCCGCGACACGGTTGCCGATCTCGGTCGTGCCGATTTTGCCGCCGAGATCGGGTGTGCGGATGCCGCTATTGAGCATCGCATTGACGGCGGATTCTACCGCGCCCGCCGCATCGTCTAGCCCAAATGAGGTGCGGAGCATCATCGCCGCCGAGAGGATCATGCCGAGCGGGTTGGCGATGCCGCGCCCCGCGATGTCCGGCGCGGTGCCGTGGATCGGCTCGTAGAAGCCGAAGCGGAGCGCGGGCGACCCCGCGCGTTCCGGCGGTTTGCCATTGAGTGATGCGGAGGGCAGCATTCCCAACGACCCGGCGAGCACCGACGCCTCGTCTGTGAGAATATCCCCGAATGTATTTTCGGTCACGATCACATCGAAGGATTTCGGGGCGCGGATGAGGGCCATCGCCGCGCTATCTACGAGGATGTGTTCCAGCGTGACGGCGGGGAAATCCTTCGCTACTTCCTCGGTCACTTCGCGCCAGAGGCGGCTAGTCATCAGCACATTTGCTTTGTCTACGCTGGTTACTTTGCCGCGCCGCGCCGCCGCAAGCTCGAATGCGAGGCGCACGATACGGCGCACCTCCGTCTCGTTGTAGTAGAGCGTGTCCACGGCCTCGCGCATACCGTCGGGGGTGGTGCGGCGTTCTTTCGGGGAGCCGTAATACAGCCCGCCCGTCAGTTCGCGCACGACGATCATGTCTACGCCTTCGAGATATTCCCGCTTGATCGGGGAGGAATCTATCAACGCGGGGGTAGCGACAACGGGGCGCAGGTTTGCATAGAAGTTGAAATCCTTGCGGAGCCGGAAAATCGCGTCTTCGGGGCGGACAGTGGCATGGGCATCCTGCACCGCACCGCCGACTGCCCCGAACAAGATGCTGTCGCTGGCACGGGCGAGTGCCATTTCGTCATCACGGATGGCGATGCCGTACGACTCGATACCGGAGACACCGACAATCCCCTCCTCAAAGGTGAAATGATGCCCGAACCGTTCCCCGACGGCATCCAACACTTTGCAGGCTTCCGCCATCACATCGGGGCCGATACCATCGCCGGGAAGACAGAGAATATTGTACTCGGTCATGCGCTCACCCCGGCGGGCGCGGCAGCGGCATCTTTGGCGGCATCTTCGGCGGCTTTCTGCGCGGCGATCTTGTTCTTGATCGAATTAATCAGCCCGCCCTCGCGGATGAGGGCCATGATCGCGGGCGGGTATGCAGACGATTTGTATTGCTCGCCCTTGGTGGCGTTGAAGATCGTGCCGGTTTCGAGGTCAATATGCACCTCGTCGCCCTTCTCGATACCCGCCGCCGCTTCGGGTGATTCCAGTACCGGCAAGCCAATATTGATCGCATTGCGGAAGAAGATACGGGCGAAATTCTCCGCGATCACGCACGAGATGCCTGCGCCACGCAACGCCATCGGCGCGTGCTCCCGCGACGAGCCACAGCCAAAATTCGCCTTTGCGACGAGAATATCGCCCTTTTTCACATTGCTGGCGAAGGTCGGGTCGAGGTCTTCCATCGCGTGCTTGCCCAGTTCCTCGGCAGTGTTCGCCGTCAGATACCGCGCCGGGATGATGACATCGGTGTCCACGCTGTTGCCGTATTTCCACGCCCACCCGTTCAGTTCAGTGCTCACAGAACCTATCCCTCCTTCTCCCCTCCCGCGAAGGGAAGGGGCTTCATTCCGACTGTCTCGACCCTGCCCTTCTCGCCGCGAAAGTACGGCGGGCAGGGATGCAGGATTACGCCGGGACCAAGTCCATCACCTCGCGTGGGTCGGTGATGCGTCCCGTGATGGCGGCTGCCATCGCCACGGCGGGGTTGGCGAGATAGACTTGCGCCTCGACATGCCCCATGCGCCCCCGGAAATTGCGGTTCGTGGTGGAGACGATCACATCCTGCTCGTCCGCGACGCCCATGTACCCGCCGAGGCAGGGACCGCAGGTCGCGGTGCTGAAGACCGCCCCCGCCGCTGCGAATTTCTCTGCTAGTCCCTCGCGCATCGCTTGGATATACACCTCTTGCGAACCGGGAATGACGATGCAGCGCACGCCGTCCGCAATCTGGTTGTCGCCCAGAATCTTTGCTGCCAGCCGCAGATCGCTCATGCGCCCGTTGGTGCAGGAGCCAATCACCACCTGATTGATCTTCGTGCCTGCCAGCACACTCAGCCCGTGGACATTGGAGGGGAGGTACGGCGCGGCAATCTGCGGCTCCATCGTCGAGCAATCGAACTCGATCACGCGGCTGTACACTGCATCGTCGTCCGCGACGACCGGCTCATACGGGACATCGGTGCGCCCCTTGAGCCATTCGCGGGTCTTCTCATCGAAGGGCATGATGCCGTTCTTGCCGCCCGCTTCAATCGTCATATTCGCCATCGTCAGCCGCCCCTCGATGGGGAGATCGTGGATGGCGTCGCCAGTGAACTCGATTGCCATGTACCGCGCCCCGTCGTCGCCGATCTCGCCGATAGTCCGCAGGACAAGGTCTTTGCCGCCGACATATTCCGGCAATGTGCCACGGTAAATCACTTTGATCGTTTCCGGCACTTTGAGCCACGTCATGCCCGTCGCCATCGCAGCGGCGATGTCGGTGCTGCCCATGCCTGTGGAGAAGCAATTGAGCGCACCGTAGGTGCAGGTGTGGCTGTCCGCGCCGATGATAAGATCACCGGGACGGCAGAAGCCCTTGTCCGGCAGGATGACATGCTCAATGCCGCCGCGCCCGATCTCGAAGTAGACGCACCCCTCTTCTCTGGCAAAGGTCCGCATAATTTCGCAGTTGCGGGCGGCGAAGAGGTCTTTCGCGGGAGCGAAGTGCGACGGCACCATGACGACCTTCTTGGGGTCGAAGGTGTGCGCCAGACCGGTGCGCTTGAACTCGCGGATGGCGATAGGTGCGGTGACATCGTTCGCCATCACGAGGTCTACCTTGACATCCACCAGATCGCCCGCTGCCACCTCATCCAACCCCGCGTGGCGGGCGATAATCTTCTCGGTCATCGTCATCGGTCGTGCCATGAAATGCTCCCTTCGGTCGCCTTCGCGTACCAAGTACATTGACTCGCTCCCCGTTCCCCGTTCCTCATTGCACCTATGCCAGTGCTGCTTGATGTGCCGAGCGGGTGGTGCGGGTAGCGCGGGCGATTGCCGCGATATACGCCTCCGCGCTGCCCGCGAGAATGTTCGTGTTCAGCCCTTGCCCGCCGTAGATTTTGCCGTCGTCGCCTGCTAACCGTACGCGAACCGTCGCCTGCGCGTCAATCCCGCTCGTCACGGCATCCACGACGTACGCATCGAGGCGCAGGTTTGTGCCAGTCGCGGCGTCAATCGCCCCGAACAGTGCTTCCACGGGGCCTTTCGCGCTCACGGTGGCGGTGTGCGGGATGTCGTCAATCGCAATCGTGACGCTGGCGGTTGCCTGCCCCTCGCTGCCCGTCGTCAGGTTCCAGTTCGTCAGCGCATAGCCGCCCGGTGGCAGCACGAGTTCGCTGTCCAGCAGGGCGATAATGTCGTCTTCGCTGACGTGCTTTTTCTCGTCGCACAGGGCGATAAATCGCTCATAAGCGTGCTGCGTCCGCTCCGGCGAGAGAACATAGCCCAGTTGCGCGAGGCGTGCCGTGAAGCCGTGCCGCCCGCTGTGCTTCGTCAGCACAATCGCGCTGCGCTCCCACCCGACCGATTGCGGCGTCATGATTTCGTAGGTCTGCTGGTGCTTGAGGACGCCGTCTTGATGGATGCCGCTGCCGTGGGCGAAGGCGTTTTGCCCAACAATCGCCTTGTTTGGCTGCACTACAATCGAGGAGCAGCGCGATACGAGGCGGCTGGTCGAGACGAGATGCTCCGCGTTGATGCGCGTCTCGTATGCGCCGATTCCGTCGCGGCGTGTGCGGAGTGCCATCACGACTTCCTCTAAAGCGGTGTTGCCTGCCCGCTCCCCGACGCCATTGACGGTGCATTCGATCTGCCGCACGCCGCCCTCGACCGC
>JBBRMX010000223.1:0-6004 GCA_038230615.1 Thermomicrobiales bacterium
CGCCGCCCGAATTGCCGGGGGCGAGGCGCACATCCGCCTGTACCCACGGGAGGCGGCGCGGACCGTCTTCAGTCACGCTCAAGGTGTGGATAATCCCTGTTGTCACTGCCCCGACGACGCCGAGCGGGTTGCCGACTGCGACAACGAGTTGCCCGACGCGCAGCGCGTCCGAATTACCGATAACGGCGGCGGGCAGATCGGCTGCGCCGTCAAGGACAATAGCGGCGAGGTCGCGCCGCTCGTCACGCAGCGTGACCGCCCCTACGAACTCGCGTCCGTCAGCGAGGCGAACCGTTGCCTGCTCGCCCCGCACAACGTGGGCATTGGTGATAATCGTGCCGTCCGCGTCCCAGATGACGCCGGAACCACCGCCGGGACCGCCACTGCGGACGACGACGGTGCTACGTTGAATCTGCTCCGCAAGAGCGGCGAGGTCATCCGCCAATGTACGTTCGATAATCGCGTGCATGTTAGCCCTCCCGTTGCGGGCGTTCGCCCACCGTCACCTGCACATCGGTCGGGACGCCGCCGCGTGCGATGCGTGCCGTGATCGTCTTACCGACCATTTCCGGTGCCAAAATCCCCTGCACCGTCTCCGCCTCCGCGACGGGCTTGCCGTCGAGCGAGATGAGCACATCCCCGATCATCATACCCGCTGCATCGGCAGGGCTATTGGGTTCTGCCGAAACGACGATTAGCGCGGTCTCCGCATCAGTGCCGAGGGCAGTCTTGAGAGCCTCCGGCAACCGGACGGGCTGGAGACTGATACCGAGGTAGCCGCGTGCGATGCGCCCCTTCGTGAGCAGGGTATCCACCACGCGGTTGACGGTCTCGGACGGGATCGTCAAGCCCATGCTGCGCGAGACGCCCGATGTGTTGATGCCAACGACTTCGCCCTGCGCGTTGACCAGCGGACCGCCAGAGAAGCCGGGATAGAAAGTCACATCGGCGCGAATGAAGCGGTCAATCTGCCCGCCGCGCCCGGTGTGCCACGGTCCTGCGAGTGCCGAAATAACGCCGAGGCTTGCGCTGACGCCGTCGCCCGCCCGCCCAATGGCGAGTGCCATATGTCCGACCTTGAGCGACGCGCCGGTGCCGATGGTCGCCGCAGTGCCGTTCGTGCCCTCGATACGCAGGACAGCAAGATCGGTGTTCGGGTCGCGCCCTGCGAGAGTCGCGGGGGCGGTAGCACCGTCCGCAAGTGTCACGGTAAGATCGCTTTCGCGCTCGATGGTATGGTCGGCAGTAACGATAATGCCGGGACGCCAGTGGACGCCGGTGGAACCGACGCGCTGCCGCGCATTGACGGCGACGACCGATGCGCCCGCCCGCTCGACCGCGCCCGCGAGATCATCGGAAAGGGCGAGCAATGCGCCGCCGGTGGGTGTAGATGCCATGTGGTGTACCTCCGTACTGATTGGGCGGGGAAACCACTTTCTCCGCGTGGATTCAGTGTAGTGCCGTGTGGCGGCGTACGGTATCGGTCAGATGGGCAGCACGGGGCTAGACGAATGGCTAGGCGGCATTCTTGCGTTCGCTATCACGACACACAAAGGAGTGTACCGCGATGCCATTGACGATCCGTTCCGCGTATCTCCCCGACCCCGCCGAATCGCCCACGGCGGCAATCGCACGGCAACGCCTCTGGGCAACCGAGGTACGCGAGGAACCGCTTGTCGCTCCGCCCCGCACACTCGCCGCAGTAGACGTGCATCTTGGGACGGCGCGAGCGATTGCGGTTGCGGTGCTCGTGGACGCGGCGACGCTCGAATCGCTGTGTGTCGTGTCGGGTGATGCGCCGCTCACGTATCCGTATGTACCGGGGTTGCTCTCGTGGCGAGAGATTCCCGCCGCCGTCGAAGCACTCGCCCAGTTGCCGCAGGTGCCGGATGTACTGCTCGCGGATGGGCAGGGGAGGGCACATCCGCGCCGCTTCGGGCTGGCGTGTCACCTCGGTTTGGTGACGGGCGTGCCGACGCTCGGCTGCGCGAAATCCATTCTCGTCGGGCGATACGAGGAGTTGGGTGAGGATGCGGGCAGTGTGGTACCGCTCATGGATCGGGGCGAGATCGTCGGGATGGCGGTGCGGACGCGGCATCACGTCGCGCCAGTCTTCGTCTCGGTCGGGCATCGCATCACGCTCGATGAAGCGGTAGCGATTGTCCGCGCCGCTGCGGTGCGGACGAAATTGCCGGAGCCGTCCCGCCTCGCCCATAACGAGGCGCAGCGTCTCGCCCGCCTCGCCCGCGCATGAATGACAATGGGCGTATGACACGGACATACGAAGGGGCGAGTGTACATCGGCGTACCGGCTCTTTCCGTGTGGTACGATGCGCTTCCAACAGTGGCAATGCGACGACAAAGGAGCAGGTGAGATGGCGAGAGGGCGCAAGAAGATTACCGTAGTCGGGGCGGGGATGGTCGGCGGCACGACGGCGCAGCGGCTCGCGGAGCGCGATTACGCGGATATCGTGCTCGTAGATATCGTGGAAGGGTTGCCGCAGGGCAAGGGGCTTGACCTCGCCGAATCCGGTCCCGTCGAGGGGTACGACACGAAATTGACCGGCACGAACGGCTACGATGAGACCGAGGGGTCAGACATTGTCGTCATCACCTCCGGCATCGCCCGCAAGCCGGGGATGAGCCGCGATGATCTCCTGAAGATCAATATGAATATCGTCAGCAGCGTGACGAAGCAAGTCGTGGCGAAATCGCCGGATACGATTCTGCTTGTCGTGTCGAACCCGCTCGATGCGATGTGTCATGTCGCATACGAGGCGGCGGGGCTGCCGAAGGAGCGCATCTTTGGGCAGGCGGGCGTACTGGATAGCGCACGCTTCCGGGCTTTCATCGCGGAAGAACTCGATGTCTCAGTCGAAGATGTGCAAGCGTTCGTCCTCGGCGGGCATGGTGACACGATGGTGCCGCTGCCGCGTTACACGACTGTCGCCGGTATTCCGCTGCCCGCGTTGCTCTCGCAAGAGCGGATAGATGCCCTCGTGCAGCGCACCGCGAACGGCGGCGCGGAGATCGTCAACCTGCTCAAGACGGGCAGTGCGTTCTACGCGCCGTCGTCGTCAGTCTGCGCGATGGTAGATAGCATTCTGCTCGACAAGAAACGCATCATGCCGTCGTCCGTGTTGCTGGAAGGCGAGTACGGCATCCACGGGCTGTTCGTCGGTGTGCCGTGCAAACTTGGCGCGAACGGCATCGAGCAAATTATGCAGATTGATCTCACAGCGGACGAATATGGCGCATTGCAGAAGTCTGCGGGTGCCGTTCGCGAACTCGTCACCGCGATGGACGCGCTCAAGGCGCAGCCCGCGCAGTAAAGAGCAAATAATGCCGGAAGACGCGCCGATTTCGCTCCCGGAGGCACAACGTCGCGTCCTCGCGCGGGTTGCCCGCCTGCCTGCCGAACAGGTCTCGCTCGCGGACGCGGCAGGACGCACGCTGGCGGACGACCTCCGTGCGTCGTCGCCTCTGCCACCGTTTGCCCATAGCGCGATGGACGGCTACGCAGTGCAGGCAGCAGACACCGTGAATGCGTCGCCCGACGCACCCACCCGGTTGCGCGTTGTCGGCACAGTCACGGCGGGAGACGGCGCGACGTATCCCATGCAGACGGGCGACACGTTCCGTATCATGACGGGTGCGCCCGTGCCATTTGGTGCGGATACCGTTGTGCCAGTCGAGCAGACCGACGACGGCGGCGGAGCGACGGTCACATTCTTCCGCCCAGCCCGCATCGGCGCACATATTCGGCAGGTAGGAGAAGAACTGGCAACGGGCGGCATTGCGCTGCACGCAGGCACCGTTATCAACCCGGCGGCGGTCGCGCTACTCGCCGCTCTCGGTGTGGCGCGGATGGCGGTGGTACGGCGTCCGCAGGTGGTGGTGATCTCGACGGGCAACGAACTCGTGTCGCCGGGGGGGGGACTGGGTGCCGGGGAGATCGCAGACGCGAATGGTCCACTGCTTGCTGCCCTCGTCGCGCAGTGGGGCGGGGCCGTGCAGATGCCGCTCAGTATCGTGCGGGACGAACCGGCAGCAGTGCAGAGTGCGATTGCGGCGGCACGAGGCGCGGATTTCGTCATTACGAGTGGCGGGGCGTCACGCGGGTTGTTCGATGTCGTGCGTCCCTTACTGGAAGATGCAGGTGCGGCGGACTTTACCCGCGTCTGGATGAAGCCGGGGCAACCATGTGCCTTTGGGATGGTGGAAGGGATGCCGATGCTGGCACTTCCCGGCAATCCCGGCGCGGCATTCGTGACCTTTCATCTGCTCGCCCGCCCCGCATTCGCACGGATGCTCGGACAGTCGCCGGAATTGCTCTCGACACTCCCCGCCCGCCTACGTACATCGTTTGCGTATCGTGGCGAACGCCCGACATTCCTCCGCGCTCGCCTTATCGCCACCGCGACCGGATGGGAGGCAGAGACCGCGTTGCGGCAAGGCGCAGGCAATATTTCCGGTCTTGTCGCGGCGAATGCGCTCGTTGCACTGCCGGAAGGCGAGCGGCAGTACGCGGCGGGCGAAATCGTGCAGGCGCATCTCCTCGGCACCTGACCGCGCATCCATGTCTGCCTTGTCTCTGCATCCAATTCGCCCTGCGCGTCAATCGCTTACACGTATCTGAGTTACAATAGACATGCGGACGTGTTGGCACGGTGCGTGCATTGTACTGAGATAGGGTTGACAGATATGGCGAGGGAGCAAACGACATGGCAGCAGTGATGGGTCACACACGCAACTTTCTTGGATTACTGCGGACAGTACAACTGGATGAATTGCGGCAGGAAATCGCTCGCCCGCCGCTCGTATTAATCGTCGGTGATGATGCGCGAGCGGCGCAGCAATTCGCGTTCGCGCTGGCGGGCGATACTACACCGGACGAAGCCGCCGCCCGCCGTACGATGACGGTAACGACACCGGAATATCTCGACACACTTGCGGCGGGACCGTCGCAGTACGATGCGGTGCTGCTGCTCGATCCGTCCCGTAGTACGCTGCAAAACCGGGCGGTGCGGCGGCTGGTATCGAACCAAAAGCAGACTGCGGCACTGGCGGTCACAACGCACGGGATGGTCGGCTCTGACCCCGGTGTGCCAACTATGCCGATCAACGGCGATGCGGGCGACCCGACAATGTTACATGAAGTACGCAAGCGGCTCGTCTCGCTCTTACCTGCGAACCGGCGTGTCGTGTGGGGACGAAATTTCGCAGGGTTCGGTAAAATCGTGTCGGATTACCTGATCGAGCAGACAGCGCGGCAGAACGCGCAATTTGCGATCATGGCGGACCTCGGCTCGAAAATCCCGCTGCTGAATATTGCAACGACGGGGGCAGATTTCGTCATCCTGACGCGCAATCAGATGCTTCTAGCATATCAATTGGCGGCGATCAACGGGCGCGATCTCGACAGCCAGCAGTCCGCGCTGACGAACGCCGCACCATTTTTTGTGGCGGGGCTTGGCTGGCGCGAACTGGCGCGGCGGGCGGTGCGATTTGTGCCGGGTGCATCGCTGGTGCCGAAGGGCATTGTGGCGTACGGTGGCACGGTCGTGACGGGCGCGATGGCGCGGCTGCTCTCCGATCCCGAAGGGGTTCGAGCGTGGCTCGCAGGCGTGCAGGACGGCACGAAGACGGGGCTTGGGGTCGGGTCGTCCCGGACGGACGGCATCTGGCAGCGCGTCACGCAGCCCTTCGGTAAGCGGAAGAATAAAGACAACGATGCGGATTTCCCGCTCAAGGCGCAGGTCGTGCGGAAGCCGGAAGATATCGCGGCGTCGCCCGTCGAAGTCATCCGGGCAAAATAGTAACCCGAACACAACAGAAAATGCTCCTCCGTCGCAATCGGAGGAGCATTTTTGTGAAACGAACTGCTACCGCACGATCATACCGGCACCGTCCGCGACGCTGCCGATGTGCCACGCGGCTTGATCTTCGGCAGCACAGGCGGCGAGAAAGACTGCAAGGCGGGCGGGATCGAGACAGAGCAGCA
>JBBRMX010000224.1:0-5997 GCA_038230615.1 Thermomicrobiales bacterium
TCGTGTAGTCGCCGAGGAAATCGCGCAGCGCGGTGCGAAAATGTACCACACGTTCGCTCTGCGCCACCTCGCGCACCGCAGGCACATCTATCGAGATGGGGTACGACCGCACGCGGATCGTGCGACCGCCGTACCGCAGAACAAGATGTTCGTGGTCTTCGTCCACATCGGGGACATTTGCGCCACATGTGTGCATAAAATTGTGGCAACTGTCGGCGGTCTGGAAGCCGACGACATCGCACGCCAAGAGGCTGTCGCAAATGGCGCGGCGCATCCGTAGCGGTAGGAGCCGCCAGTAATCTTTGTCCGGCCACGGAATATGCACAAATTGTTGGATGATCGCCTCCGGCAATCGCTCCCGCACCAGCCGCGCCACGAGATACAGGTGATAGTCCTGCAACATCACGATAGGCTGCAGGGTGCCGAGCCGCTCGGCGGCACGCACGACGGTGTTCGCAAAGGTGAGATTCATGATCTCATAGCCGAGGTCCCATGCCCGCCATGTGGCGGCATCAATATTCGGCTCCTCGGCGGCATCCCAGAGGTAGTGCTGCAAAAACCAGAGCAGTTCATTGCTCACGATGTTGTAGCCGAGATCATACGTCTCCTGCGGCACAACGGCGAAATGGATGCGAAGCGGCGGTGCGCCCGCATCCTCGACGGTCACAGGGTCACCGCCTGCCGTGGCTGCCTGTGCGCGGTCGCCATCGGTCATGGCACTCGCCACCCAGACGGGATCAACATACCGCCCCAGTGCGCCCATCGCGGTGACCACACCGCCACTGCCGCGTTTGTGCGTTACGGTGCCGTCGTCATGCTTCGTCCACTCGACCGGGCCGCGATTGGCGGCGATGATGAGCGGATGTGCGGCAAGAAAATCGGCGTGCGCCGCCGTGTCGGTATCGGGTGTATGTCCCATTGCGCCCCCTTTTTCTCTCCCTATTTTCTTTTCCCTATTGTACGGCGGTTACGCGACGATTGTGCGCCGAAACGCGAAACCGGACGCCACGCTGTTCGTTCCACTGGTGACGATAGTTCGCGCTTCGCGCTGGAGGAGATTACCATGTCATTGCGCCACACGACCCCCGCCCCTTCTGATCGCTTGCGGGCGGCGACAGTGCTGCCCGCGCACGCGCAAGGACACGGTGCATGGCGCGAAACGAATCCGGCGCACTCGGTGCGGCGACGATCTATCTAACGATCCACGCTGCCCGCTCGCTCTTCTCGACGATGGTATTCACGGTCAACCTCATCTATCAGGTGCAGGATGCACACCTCAACCCGCTCCAACTCGTGCTCGTCGGCACCGCGCTGGAAGCGACGGCGTTCTTGTGCGAAATCCCCACCGGCATCGTGGCGGATGTGTACAGCCGCCGCCTCTCAATCATCATCGGGATATTTCTGCTTGGGATCGGCTTGGGGATGCAGGGTATCGCTCCTACCTTCGGGCTGATTCTGGCGGCGCAGTGCGTCTGGGGGCTTGGCTACACCTTCACGAGTGGTGCGGAACAGGCATGGATTTCCGACGAAGTGGGCGAGACCCGCGCCGGACAACTCTTCTTCCGGGGGGCGCAACTGGAATCTGCCGGGGGCGTTGCGGGCGTCGTATTCGGGGTGTTGTTCGGGTTGGTACGGCTCAATCTGCCGATCCTTCTCGGCGGCGCGGGGATTGTGATACTCGGCATCTTCCTTGTGGTGTTTATGCCCGAAACCGGCTTCGCCCCGACGCCACGCGGCGAGCGCACGACATGGGTGCAGATGGGCGACACTGCACGCGCCGGGGCGGGTTTGGTGCGTCGTTCCCCGGTGCTACTGACCATTCTTGGCATCGCCGCATTCGGCGGCGCAGCGAGCGAGGGCTTCGACCGCCTCAGCACCGATCACTGGCTGACGACTATCGGCTTCCCCGCCGTGGGCGCATTGCAGCCCGTCGTGTGGTTCGGCATCATCGGCATTGTGGGGCGCGTCCTGAGCGTGGGCGCGACTGAAATCGCACGGCGGCGCGTGGACACCGACAGCCACCGCGCCGTAGCGGGTGCACTGTTTGCCCTCGCTGCGTCGCTCGTCGTGGGGGTCGTGGCGTTCGGTCTGGCGCGGTCGTTCGCGGTCGCGCTGGTGGCGGGACTGCTCGTGCGCGTCGCCCGCAATGCCAGCGACCCGTTACAGACGGCGTGGATCAATCAACATGTAGATAGCCGCGTCCGCGCCACCGTCTTCTCGATCAGCAGCCAAGCGGACGCTATCGGGCAGATTGCGGGCGGCCCCGTGATCGGTGCCATTGGGTTGGTAGCGGGGCTGCGGGCGGCAATCGTCGTGGCGGGCGCTGCCCTCTCGCCCGCACTCGCGCTCTATGCTCGCACATTGCGCCGCGATTCGCCTGTGGTCGTTGTCGCGGACGATACCGCCATCGCTGCTATCGAAGATGCCGATACTGCGCAGTAGGAAGATCGCCAGCGGAAATCGGACGGGTCTACCGCAGTTTACAGATGCGATGCCCCGCTGACCGATGCCGGGGCATACGAGATGCACCGGGGATGCGCCACGCCGTACGTACTGTTGGCATCGCGCATCCCGTCGCCTACACTCGCGGTATGAATCGTAGCGAACTACACGAAGGAGCAGCCGGTGCCGAACCGAACCCCGATTACGATTGACGATTATGTCATGCAACAGAACCCCACAGATGCGCGTATCAGCCCGGACGGTCGGCACGTCGCGTATGTGCTCACCGACGCCGCGAAAGAAGGACCGGGGAAGCGTGCCACCATTTGGCTAGTCGCCGCGGACGGCTCCGCGCCCCCACGCCCGATCACGGCGGGGCCGCGTGCCGATGGTGCGCCGCGCTGGTCGCCGGACGGCACGCGCATCGCGTTTTTGTCCGACCGTGCGAAAGAGAAAGAGCAAGGTGTCTATGTGCTGCCACACGGCGGCGGGGAGGCGCAGCGGCTCGGAGACCTCGCGGGCAACCTGAGCGAACCCGCATGGTCACCGGACGGTGCGACGATTGCGGTCATCCAGCAACGCCCCGACACCGACGCGCAAAAGGCGAAAAACGAAAAGGGCGACGACGCCTATATCTACGGCACACAGCGCAAATACGCGCATATCCAGTTGGTGGACGCCGCGACGGGCGCAGCGCGGCAATGCGGGCCGGACGATCTCCATGTATGGGGATATGCGTGGTCTGCGGACAGCACGCAGATCGCGTTCGTCGGCAGCGCGAAACCGGGCTGGGCGGAGGGCTTCGGCGGGACGCATCTCTATATCCTTACGGTTGCGGACGGCACGATACACGAAATCGAGGGGACATACGGCACGCCATCGCACCCTGCGTGGTCGCCGGACGGGAAGACGCTCGCCTTCTTTGCCCGCCCCGACCGTGCGACACAGGGCGCGAGCGTGTTGATGCTGCACGACCTCGCGGGCGGCACCACCACGACGCGGCTTGCGACGCACGAATCGGGCAAACTCGACTATGCGTGGCTACCTGACGGACAGACGCTCGTCGTTGCGCTGTTGCATAGCACCGCACTGCATCTGCATCGCTATATCGTCGCGGATGACGATCTTTCGGCACCGCTGGCGCATTTCCCCGCCACCGGCGCGGGCGACCGTGGCGCGAATACACTCTTTTCGCTCGATGCCGCCGGTACGCAGATCGCACTTGCCCGCAGCGACATGACACATGGACAGGAAATATGGGCGGGGCCGCTGGCAGGGCCGCTGGCACAACTGACGCATCATCAGGCGTGGCTCGATGGACGCAGCGTCGCCCGGTCGCGGGTTGTCCATTGGGACGCGGCAGACGGGCGACAGATCGCGGGGATTCTGCTCACCCCTGATCCCGCGCTGCACGGCGACGGCCCGTATCCGTTCATTGTGCAGGTTCACGGCGGACCGGCAGGCGTGTATATGGAAGATTTCAAGGTCGGCTGGTCGCAGTGGGCGCAATTGCTCTGCGCCAACGGGTACGCGGTGTTGCTCCCGAACCCGCGCGGCTCGTCGGGGCGGGGCGACCCCTTTCAGGTGCTCAATCACCGCGATTGGGGAGGTGCGGACATGGACGACATCCTGCGCGGCGTAGATTACGCCATCGCGGAAGGCGTCGCGGATGCCGACCGCACCGGCATCGGCGGCTGGTCGTACGGTGGTTTTATGACCGCATGGACGGAATCACAGACGACGCGCTTCAAGGCAGCAATCGTTGGCGCGGGGCTGTGCAATCTCATCAGTATGTACGGCACGACGGATATTTCTGTCTGGCAGGAAGCGCACTTCGGCGCACCCGTTCATGAAGACCCGGCGATCTACTGGGATCACTCCGCGATGAAATATGCGAAACAGGTCACGACGCCGACCCTGATTCTGCATGGACAATCGGACGAGCGTGTCCCCTTCGCGCAAGGGCAGGAGTGGGCAACGACGCTGCATCGCATGGGCGTCCCGACCGAGTTCGTCGCCTACCCACGCCAGCCGCACGCCATCGAGGAACGCGCCCACCAGCGCGACCTGCTTACCCGCGTGCTGCGCTGGTGCGACCTGTATGTGAAGGGGTAGAGCAGGTAGTAGTCGTGAGCAACATGCAATGATGTATATGCATCGCGTCGCACCGTCGCTCACGATGCACTGGCTACCCGATGAAGGAGACCGCCCATGCTCCGGTTTGGTATCTGCACCGACCAGAATATGCCGTACGACACGAATGTCGAACGGTGGCAGTATTACGAGGCGTTAGGTTTCGATAGCCTGTGGGATTGCGACCATCTCGTGCAGCCGAGCCGCAACAATGGCCCGTATCACGAGGGGTGGACGCTGCTCGCCGCACTTGCCGCCCGCACCGAGCGTGTCCGTGTCGGTGTGCTGGTGAGCAGCAACACCTTCCGGCATCCCGCGCTGCTGGCGAAAGAGGCGGCAACCGTGGACCATATTTCGCATGGGCGGCTCGATCTCGGCATCGGCGCGGGGTGGTATGTGCCGGAACATGAGATGTTCGGGCTGCCGTTCCCCTCTCCCGGCGAACGTGTGGCGATGTTCCGCGAGGCAGTCGAACTCATTGACTGCCTCCTGCGAAACGAACAGACGACCTACCACGGCACCTACTATCAACTCAATGATGCGCTCTTTCGTCCCGCGCCGGTGCAGAAACCACGCCCGCCATTCGTGCTTGGCGGGCATCAGCCGAAGATGCTCCGTATCGCGGCGGAATATGCCGACACATGGAACTCATTCGGCACTGTGGACGAGATGCGCCACCGCAACGCGATGTTGGACGCGCAATGCGCCGCTATCGGGCGCGACCCGCACGCGATCACGCGATCACTTTACGGGTGGGCCTCGATGATGCCGCAAGACCCGTGGCAATCGGTGGACGCCTTCCACGATTGCATCGGCAAGTACCGCGAGGCGGGCGTCAATGAGTTCATCCTCGATGCGCCACCCGACGCGCAACTGCCGGTGCTCGAACGCATCGTCGCGGAGGCATTACCGGGGCTACGGGCGTCGTAGGGCAATCGCGTTCCGGCGGGATGGGATATGCTACACTGCCCCGCATCATGATAGCGATGGCGGCAGGAGGAACACAATGGCGGGCGACGATCTCTACGATAAATTGTTCGGCACGCGCACACGGCGCGAGACTTTTGTTCCCGATGTGGAAGCCCCCGACGACGGTAACGGCGCGTCCCGCACCGATGCAGCGACCGCAGATGCGACCGCGACAGAGCCATTGCTCGCGCCCGCCGACATCCCGGCAGAACACTGGCGCGGATATGTGCTCGTCTGCGTCAATGCGAATGTCGAGCGGGTCTGTGAGAGCGTAAAAGAGCGGCTTGGCGGGCATTTTCGCGGTATGTCGCTCGTCACAGGGCTGTACGACCTGATTGTGCGCGTCGAAGCCGCCTCGAAAGAAGAGTTTAAGCAGACGCTCATTCTCGTGCGTGAGACTCCGGGCGTGGTGCAGAGTGTTACGCTGATGGATTTGAATTAGTGAACATGCAA
>JBBRMX010000225.1:0-5985 GCA_038230615.1 Thermomicrobiales bacterium
AATCCGCCCCGTAGAAGACCTGCGTCGTCGGGTCGGTGCTGTAGAGCGCGACGATGCGCCGCCGCGCCCCCGTCGTGCGGTCAATCTGAAAGAGGTTGCCCGTGGTCGTCATCACATGTAACACACCCGTTTTGGGGTGGAACAGAGCGCGAATCGGCGGGCCGTCCTCCCCCGCGAAATCGCTGATGGCGCGGACGCTGAACCCTGCCGGTGCGACGGGCAATCCGAGCGAACCGGGCGTTGCGATGGTCGGCGTCGTGGCAGGGGCAGCAGTCGGCGTCAGCATTGTGCCGCTACTGCCGCCGTACCGCCACTGATAGTAATGCTGCCCGATATTGCCGAACTCCACCTTGTACGGGTCGGGGTTGGTCGGGGTGTAGGTTAGCACGCGCCGCTCGAATGCTTGGATGAGCACGGTTTGCGCCGCTCCCGCGACCTTCACCTGCGCCCAGAACGGTTCTGTCACGGCAAGTCCGACTGCCGCCGTCCCCGCCTTCTCGCGGAACTGCACGAAGGCACGCGGCACCCGATGTCCCGTTACGCTGTCGTACGCCGCGAATGCCGCCTGCGGATCGGGTCGCGCCGCATCGTACTGTGCCGTCGCGCCGTTCGGCAAGAGCAATGTTGCGGCGGGGTCGCCTGCGCCGCTGTTCGGCACCGCTGCCTGCTGCGTTGCGAGGTCGGCATAGGTCGGGAAGACATTGTCCGGGTCCCCCGCCACCGGCACGCGGGCGGGGGCGCGTTGCTCGAATTTCGTGTCGCCTACCTGCACGCGCCCGGAGAGCATCTCTACCGTCAGCAGACCGTTCGTGACGCTTCCGGCGGGTGTCGTGCGCTCCATGCGTGCCTTATCGAAGTACTGCACAAGTCGCTGATGCGGGAAAATCCCCTGTGCACACAGCGCGTTCGGCGGGCAGGCGGGACCGCTCGACCCTTCCTCGTACGGCTCCAGTAGCGGTTGCCGTGCGGTGGCGAGCGGCCCCCAGAAGTTCGGCGTCGTTGCCTCGCCCGCCCTCCACTGTTGCTCGAAAGGGGGTGCACCGAAATACGTTGCCGCCGACGCGGGCAACGCCGCCCACGCCATCATCAGCGGAAACACAAGCGCGGCAGTCGCCCCGCACGCGACCCATCGCCGCCGCCGTACGCCGGGTTGCATAATATCCCGCCCCCTTCGTGTTGTTTGCTGCCGTAATCTCTCGTACCGAGTGTAGCAGATTGCATGGGAGGTCAAACATAGTAGTACCGCCAGTAGGTGACGACATGTTGACGCGGTACGTAAACCTGCTAGACTATGATAGTATCAGCATGGCAACACTTCCCATAGGAGATGACATATCACCCATGATATGTAGTGACAATTATGCAATGCGTCAGAAAAAGGAGCGATAACATGACTGATCGGCTCCTGCCACGCGGGCGGCGGGACGGCGATACCCGCACTGTGGTGGAGATCGCCCGCGAAATCGCGGAGAAGCACAAGGGAACCCTCGCCTTGCTCGCACAGGCGGAACGCGAAGAAACTGCGTCTAGTCCTTTGCACGCTGTTGCGGATTAATCTGTCCGTTGCACAATCACCCAGAGAGCATGGTAATCAATGACGTCGAGTATCTTACCGATACTGGCGTCATTCGTATTTATGCGGATCAATTCAATCGGTCTGCCGCTAATGTCGTCACGAACGACCAACTGATGCAATGTGTCGGCGCGACCGTCGCGAAACCGATCCATGTGATGCAGCACGATGGCGGTGATATTGCTGACCAAGCGGCGGCGTTGGCGTACGGCTTCGCCGCAAATCATTGTTTTCCTGACGGAAATAAACGGATGGCATGGATTCTCATGGCTGCTTTTCTGTCTATGAACGGGTATTCTCTCGACCATCTCACCGATTATGCGCGTGCGACGTGGATTTGGTCACATGCGGTGCGTTTACCCGATGTTGTTGTGTTGGCACGGCTTATCCGTACTCATGCCCGCCCCCTATAAAGATATAGCCGAGGATGCGATGCCAGTCTTCAGTCTCCGGCGGATACAGAGGCAGGGGCGGGGCGAATGCGAGCCGAGATGACGAGCGGCATGACTCCGATGGCGACCATTCCCACGAGAAAGAGCGGGTTTGTCAGCACATCGGCGGCGTCATTGCCCTGCGTGCCTGCGAGATAGCCGACGCCAATATACATGCTTGCCCAGATCATCTCGCCGATCACGTCGTAGAGGAGGAAACTGCGAATCGGGTAGCGGCGCATCCCGCTGACGACATTCACCACCGGTCCAAAGGCGGCAAGCACGGTGCGGCTCAGGAGCAGCATCGCGCCCATATTGCCGCGCGTGCTGAGCATAGCATTCGTCCACGCGGCGGCACGCGAGACACTGCGTGAGTCGGTGAGCAGTACGGTGACGCGGGCGAACACTCCGTCGCGCCGCGCCACCGCGCCTGCCGCGAACCGGCGCACCCCGAATCGCCCCAGTGCGTATCCCGCGATATCGCCGCCGATTGCACCGAGGGCGGCGGCGAGCAACAACTGCGGGAAATCCATCCGGTCGGTAGCCGCAAGCACGCCCGCCGCTGTCAGCGCACCCGATACCGGCAACGGCGCACCGACGGCGGCGATAAACACCAGCCCCGCGATGATGCAATAGCCGAGCAACCCGCCCGTCCACATATGCCGCCTCCGTTCTCGTATCGTGGTGTCCGCCCGCCGTGCGCATCACTCGTTCGCTCGTGTTCTCTCCTCTCTCAAGACACGTACCATGGTGCGTTGTCGGTTCAGATTGGAGCGGCGGTGTTAGGATAGAGGGGGAGCATATTGGTGTGCGCTGTACCGACCTCCCGACCCCCACATTTACGCGCACGACCGCGCCGAAGGAGCGACGATGCAGGGTGGCAATGCACTTTATCGCCGGATCACGGAACAATTGCCGCTTGCGGCACCGGGATTCAGCCACGCGACGCTGGACGATGCCCTGCGCGATCTCGGCGCGACTCCCGACCGTGTGACCGATCTTCAGATGGAACGCGCTCTGCGGAATCTCTTGCGTTCGCTCGTTCTCGATGTCAGCGCACACGGCGGCGGCACGATTCCGTCTCGCGCCGGCATTGTCGTGACCGATGCAGCAGATTGCATCGTCACCGTGTCACCCGCTGCATTGCTGCTCGTGGGGTTGCCCGAAACCGCCGCGCTCATCGGGAAATCGCGCCGCGACATCCCTGCGCTCGCACGGTGCATTCCGTCGCCTGCGGATTTCGCAGATGCGGACGAGGTGCGGATCACCGAGAGCGATGTAGACGCCGACCTGCGGCATATTCAATGCGTCTCGCATCTCGACCGCGACCCCGACGGCACGGTGCGTGGTGTGCGGACGACGGTACAGGACATTACCGTGCAGACCCGCGTCTACGCGGAGGTAGACACCCTCTATCAAGCTAGCGAGGAGCGCGTACGCGAACTGACCGCGCTCGTGCAGATGGCACGCATCATTACCTCGGCGGGGTCCCTCGATGCGACGCTCGATGCGATCACGCGCAAGACAGTTGATCTGCTCAAAGTACAGGCGGCGGCGATCTTTCTGCCCGATGTCGCGGGGATGCTCGCGCTGGCGGGGCATTGCGGGCTACCCGACGGCTATATCGCCGTGGTGGATCGCCTCATCGCAGAGACTGACGACCGCGGCGACGGTGACACACCGGTGCAGTCTCCTACTATGCTCGCGTTCCACGATGGGGCGGCGCATTATCGGGCGACGCCTGCTCACCCGGCATATGTCGCGGATACAACCCTGCACGGGTGGCATATCGGGCAGGACGACCGATGGGAGAGCATGCTGGCGGTGCCGCTCATCGCGCAAGGAGAGACGATTGGCGTGCTGACATGCTATCTGGCGGAGCCAGTCGAGCCGCCGCCGGATACGATGCGCCTGCTGATGGCGGTCGCGGACGGTGCGGCGATCACCGTGCGAAACAGCAGGCTGACCGCCGCGACGCAGCGGCAACTCACCGAGGCGACCGCCCTGCACGAAAGCGCGGCGCGGGTCAATGCCTCGCTCGACCGCGCCGAGGTGCTGCAAACGATTGTCGAACAGGCAGCCCATCTCGCGGGAGCGAATGCCGCCGCCCTCGCGGAACTGGACGAGAGCGGCGAAATACTCGTCGGGCGGGCGATGTATGGCTTCCCCCAGAGCGGGTTGCACCGTGCGCCGATCTTCCGCGAAGGACCGATTATCCAAGCCCTCAAAGCGGGGGAACCGATGATCGTGCGGAACCGTGCGGAGATGCCGGCGATGGTGTGGCTACGCCCCGATATGCTCGTCCGGTGGAATAAAGCGGGCATCGAGGCCTTGATCGCGCTGCCTTTCGGGTATCAGAACGAGAAGACGGCGACGATGATTTTGCTGTTCGACCACCCCATCGCCCCGACCGCGAGCGAGATGCAACTGCTCGCTACCTTCGCCGATCATGCCGCCGTTGCGATGCACAATACCCAATTGTACGAGCAGGCGCAGCAAGTCGCCGCGCTGGAAGAGCGCAACCGCCTCGCCCGCGATCTGCACGATAGCGTGACGCAGTCGCTCTTCTCGATCAGTCTCTTAGCGCAGGTTATCCCCGCCCTGATTGACACGCAGCGCGACGATGCGCTGCGGAGCCTCGATGAGTTGCGGCGGCTCTCCAAAGAAGCCCTCGCGGAGATGCGGGCATTGCTCTTTCAGTTGCGCCCGGTTGCACTGGAGGACGACGGGCTCGTCGAGGCCCTCACGAAACATCTCGCCGCCCTGCAACGGCGCGACGGCCCGCTCATCACCTTCGTCTGCGAGGGCTGCGAGGAGCGGCTTCCGTTACCCGTGGAAGAAACGCTCTTTCGCGTTGCGACCGAAGCGGTCAATAATGCGCTCAAACATGCCCACGCCCGCACCGTCGCGGTGCATCTGCATGAGCCGCATGACGAACCGTCGCTAGTGACGCTCACCATACAGGACGATGGCACGGGATTCGACCCCGCAGGCCAGCGGGTGCAAGCGGGGCATCTGGGGCTATCGGGGATGCGGGAGCGCGTCGCACGCAGCGGCGGTGTCCTTACCCTCACGAGCGCACTGGGCGGCGGCACCACTGTGACGGTGCGGATCGCTGTGCCGCGCCCCCCAATCGAAGGAGATGATGCATGACCCCAACCGGCACCCCGACGATCCGCGTGCTTGTCGCGGACGACCACAGCGTCGTGCGGCAGGGCTTGCGAATGTTCTTGCTCGCGCAGCCCGATATGGAACTCGTCGGCGAAGCACAGAATGGGCGCGAAGCCGTCGCGCAAGTCCGCGCTCTCGCCCCCGATGTGGTGCTGATGGACCTCATCATGCCCGAAATGACCGGCATCGAGGCGACCCGCGCGATTCGGGCGGCAAATCTGCCCACCTATGTGCTCGTACTCACGACCTTTCTCGAAGACG
This sequence comes from Thermomicrobiales bacterium, assembly GCA_038230615.1. GTDB lineage: Bacteria > Chloroflexota > Chloroflexia > Thermomicrobiales > JALYUS01 > JBBRMX01. The sequence goes on from JBBRMX010000225.1 coordinate 5,437, forward strand.
AGCGCATCGCGGAGGCGATTCAAGCGGGCGCGGTCGGATTTCTGCTCAAGGATGTCGAGATGGACGATCTCGCACGGGCGGTGCGCGGCGCATCACGCGGGGAGCCGCAATTGCACCCCGAAGCGGCGAAACTACTGCTCGGTATGGCGACCCGCACCCGTCCCGTTCCCGACGACGCATCGCCCCTGACCGAGCGCGAGCGGCAGGTAATCGCCCTGCTTGCGGAAGGGCAGAGCAACAAACAGATTGCCCGCGCCCTCTCCGTTAGCGAGACGACGGTCAAGGGGCATGTCGCCAATATTCTCGGCAAACTGGGGTTGGAAGACCGCACGCAGGCAGCCGTCTATGCGGTCCGTCACGGTCTCGCCCCCGCGACCTGATGGGATTCGATACATTCTGCCCCCCGGCAGTCCCAACCTATCCGACGACGCCTCGCAATGTGTCGAGGCTGACATTACCGCCGCACAGCACGATTACGACGGTGCGACCGGCGAAGGAATCCGCCATCTGGCGATATGCCGCGACCGCGACCGCCGCCGCACCTTCGAC
>JBBRMX010000226.1:0-5969 GCA_038230615.1 Thermomicrobiales bacterium
CTCGTCGGGGGGATTACGGGATTCGGGTCAAATGTCGTGGCGACACCGGTGCTGCTGTTGCTCGGTATCCCGTTGCCGTTCGTTGTGACGGCAAACCTCGCGATCAGCATGGTAACGCGGATCGGAACGGCGGCGCGGTTGCGAGCGTTTGTGCAGCCGCGCCGTGCGTGGTTGCTCATTGCGGGCAGTGTGCCGGGGTTGTGGATCGGTACGCTGCTGCTGATCCGTGTGGACGCGCATACCCTCAAGCGGGGGGCGGGCATCGCGGTAATCGTGGCAGTGCTTGCCCTGATGTGGAATGCGCGTCGCCCTCCATCGCCACCCATCCCCGGTGCGCCGGTGATCGCGGGATTTCTCGGCGGTATTTTGGGCGCGACGACTTCGATCAGCGGCGTGCCTCCGGCGATCCTGCTGGCGCGGGACCGGGTGCATCCACGCGCATTTCAGGCGGAACTCGCGGTCTTTGTGCTCGCGTCGAATGCGATTGCGCTGGTGTTGCTCCGGGTGCGCGGGGCGTTCGTCGTCGGGGCATTGGTCCCGATAGCCTGCTGGATTCCCGGCGCACTGCTGGCGAATGCGATTGGCACCCATGTGGGCGGGCGCATCCCGCCGCGCACATTTCGCATCGTCGCGTATACAATTGTGCTGATCGCGGGCATCGTCACGGTATGGACGGCATGACCGGAAGGGGAGGAAATACGATGGAGACCGCAGAACGGCACGCATTGATCCGGCAGTATGCAGACGGGTATGGTCTCGTGATGGACGCACTGGACGGCATCACGGCGGCGGAATGGGACGCGACCGAGGCACCGGGGGAGTGGTCGCCCCGGCAGGTCGCGCATCACCTCGCGGACAGCGAGATGACCTCGGCGGTTCGTATCCGGCGCGTGCTAGCAGAGGACGCGCCGCTCCTGATGAACTACGATCAGGACGAATACGCCGCCCGGCTGCACTACGAACGACCGCCGGAGGCATCGTTACAGGCGTTCCGGTGGGCGCGAGAATCCACCGCGCAGATCATCGCGCTCCTTACGGAAGCCGACTGGCAGCGCAGCGGCATCCACAGCGAGAGCGGCATATACTCCGTCGAACATTGGCTACGTACCTATGTCGAGCACGCCGCGATGCACGCCGACCAAATCCGGCGGGCGCGGGCGGCGGGGAAGTAGCCAGTCGGTATCGTGGTGTCCCGTTGTCGTCGTTGTCGTCGTTGTCGTTGCGGAGGTCAGATGGAAAGCGGACGTGTCGAGGGATTGTTCATCACAGCGGCGGCGGGTGCACCGATGGAGCCGCAGCAAACCGTCCGCGTGATCCCCGGCAAAGGGATCGCGGGCGACCGCTACGCGGCGGGCATCGGGCATTATTCCCCGATACCGGGGCATCGGGAGATGACGCTGATCGCCGCCGAATCGCTGGAGGTAATCGAGCGCGAGTACGGCGTCGCAATGACGCAGACCGAGTGCCGCCGCAATATCGTCACACGCGGCGTCTTGTTGGACGGGCTGTACGGCAAGCGGTTCCGCATCGGGGCGGTGGAAGTTGTCGGCAAGAAGGAATGCCCGCCCTGCGGCTACATCGAGGAACTCACCGGCATCGCGGGGATTAACCGCGCCATGACCGGGCGCGGCGGCTTACGCGTAGACATTCTCTCCGGCGGCGAAATCGCCCTCGGCGACCCGATCCACGACGTGCGCGACGGGGAGTAGTGCGGCGGTACATTCCCCCGGACACGAAGATGCCCCCTCCCTATTTCGGGAGGGGGCATCTTCGTGTCGGAAAACGGCTACACGTCGGTCGGCTCGACCGCGACGGCACGGGGGCGGGGGCCGTCCGGCTCCGTCCCTTGCTCCGCAACAAAGCGGACAGGTTGCGCCACGCGCAGTTCATCGAACGAGATGCCGCTCACATCGTTGCGGTGGAAAAACCGCTCCGTGCCGCCTTCGTCCTTGATGAAGCCGAAGCCTCGCGCCTTCACGAGCCGCGTGATCGTGCCGGTCGTCGCGTCACCATCGGGGGCAGCAGCGTGAGCAGGCGCGGCGGGGCGAGTGCGCTCGAAGGTGCGTCCGCGCTCGCTGCGGGGCAATTCGGGGCGTTCGTCCGGCGCGGCGTCGGCGTCGGCGATTTCGGTGCGGCGCGGGGTGCGAACAGGCCCGTGCCGGGTCAGCGGCACATCGTGCGGGGTCGCCACCGTGCCGCTCGTCTGGTAGCGCGACAGCAATGCCTCCACTTGGCTACTCAGCATCGGCGGGAGCAGACCGGGCGCAGTCTCCATGCCGGGGTCGTCGCCGCGTTCCGGTGTCCGTACCGGCGGCTCCTCGGTGGCAGTGGAGGCGGTGAACCGGAAGCGGTTCGGGTCCGGCGCACCGGGGCGCGGCGCGAAACGTTCGGTCTGCAACGGCTGCCGGGGTTGACGTGCCGGGGCAGCAGCGGGACGCTCCGCCTGCTCGCGGCGCGGGGCGCGATCCGGCGTGCGCGGCTGCGATTGCGGCTGCCGTGCGGCGGGCTGCAACCGCTCGGTGCGGTCGTTACGGTCGTTACGGTCGGGACGTGCTGCCGGTTCGCGGCGCGGTGCGCGGTCGCTACGTCCTGCGGCGGCAGCCACGGGACGCTCAGCGCGATGGGCGGGGCGTTCCGGCTTCGGATAGAGCGGGAAGGCGTCCACGTCGGCGGGGGTTTCGGGCAATGCGCCCTGCCACGCCGTGCGCGGAATCCGCACCTTCAGCAACCGCGCCAGTTGCCGCCATTTATCTTCGTCGGAGGGCGAGAGCAGCGTTACGGCGTCGCCCTCGCGTCCCATGCGCCCGGTGCGTCCGACGCGGTGCGTCAGCAGTTCGGTCGTCTCCGGCAATTCAAAGTTGATGACGATGCCGATATGCTCGACATCCAGCCCACGGGCAGCGACATTCGTCGCCAGCAAAATCGGCACCGCGCCACTGCGGAAATCCGCCATCACCTTATCGCGGGCATTCTGCGAGAGGTTGCCCTGCAACGCTGCCGCCGGGTAGCCCAGTGCGACGAGTTGCCGCGCCAGTTTCTTCACGCCGTGTTTGGTGCGCCCGAAGATTAGCACACTCTCGTGCAAATCCTCGCGGCTGTCGAGCAGCGTGCGGAGAGCGGGCAATTTCTTGCCTTCGGGGACTTCGTAGATGACATGCTCGATCTTCGGCACATCTTCCGGGCGGGTGTCAATTTGCACCGTTGCGGGGTTGTTCAGGTACTTCGAGGCGGTGCCGCGCACCCACTCCGGCACCGTCGCGGAGAGCAGTACCGTCTGCCGCGCCTTGGGCATAAATCCCAAAATGCGCTCGACATCCGGCGCGAAGCCGCGATCCAGCATTTCGTCTGATTCGTCCAGCACGGCATACGAAACCGCATCGAATTTCATCACGCCCTGCTTGAGCAAGTCCAGCACCCGCCCCGGTGTACCGATGATGATTTGCGGTCCCGCGCTGACGGCGGAGATTTGCGGTCCCATCGCCCGCCCGCCGAAGATCGTCACGACCCGCATTTGATGCTCACGGGCGAGGGTCTCGACGACCTCCGCGACCTGCTGTGCCAGTTCGCGGGTCGGCACGAGTACCACTGCTTGCACCGCACGCCGTTTCGGGTCAATGCGCTCCACCAGCGGGATCGAAAAGGCGAGGGTTTTACCGGAGCCGGTGCGTGCCTGCCCGACAAGATCGCGCCCCTGTAAAAGGAGCGGGAGCGATTGTTCCTGAATGGGGGTTGGCTCGGAGATATTCATGCGCTGCAATGCCGCGAGCGTCGCGGGCGAGAGGGGGAGGGAAGAAAACGACAAAACAGGTAATCCTTTCGCGGCCCCGTGGAAGCGCAATCGCCGCCCGTGCCGCATTGCCTCACCGCTACACACGGCGCACGGCAAGACGCCGTGCCGCCGGAGCGGTGGTGCATACGATATCGAACCCGCAACCTCGCGGGCTCCCGGACATGTGGGGGAAGCGTGCTGCGGCGGACAGGTCACGCGCATGGCGTGCTGCCGCTCCTATCCTACTCCACCCGGCGGCTTCGCGCAACCGGAGGCGGGGAGCAGCCGGGCGTCGTGCGTCCTGTATAACCGTCTGCGCTGCAGACCCCCTTATGCACGGACGCCGTGACCGTACGGCACAGTTTTCGCCACTTTTCAACCTTATCCACCGTTGTCCACACCCTCGTGACAACAAGGCACGGCGTGGAATGAGTGTCGCTCATCGGTTCGCGTATCTTGTTTTTCGCCCACATACAAGGGGGAATGACCGCAAAACTCGCTCAGCCAACGACCAGCGCGGCGCGGCGTTGGCGCAACGCATGAAGGACGCTCATCGCCACGAGCCGCCCGGTGCGCGGGTTTGCTGCGCTCGGAATGCCCGCGATCTCGAACTGCAACCGCCCGAATGCCCCTTCCGCGACAACGGTGTGCATATTGCGCGTCGCTGCCGGGTCCGCCAGCACGACGACCTCGGTGCGATCCAGCCCGACACCGGCAAGCGAGACCGCCGCCGCGACATTGATACTCTCCGGGAAGCGCAATGCCCCCTCCCGTGCCGACCCGCGAAAGACTTCGACGGCCTCGGTCAGCGCGGCGGCTTCGGCGGCAGGGAGCAGGGTATGGGCAGGTTTGCGCGTCGTGTGCGTCACGCGATCCAGCCCGCCGACCGCTGCCGAAGCGATGGCGTCCAGCGCACCAATTGCGCCGGACGCTACCCGCGCCTGCGCCCCGCCCGCCCGCGCCGCCGCGCTGATCGCCTCCGGCACCCCCGGCACTGCAAACACCCCGACGCTGAGCAGCAGCACATCGCACCCCGCCCGCAACACCGCAGGGCAATGCTCGCGCAGCCCCGCATGTCCGCACGCCTCGACGACGACGACTGGTTTCGTGGCGAGCAGCGCATCGAGCGACCCGACGAGCGGCGGTGCATTGTCGCCCGCATCGGCGGCATACTTCGCCGGATCACGCACGAAGACGCCGACTACCGCGAGATCGTCCGCGCCCTGTGCCGCCGCACACACCGCCCGCCCGATTGCCCCGTACCCGATGATCCCTACCCGTACCGGCTCCATCTCGCGCCCCCATTCCTCATCGTCTCCTGCCTCGTGTGTCGGTCAGCATAACAGACTGCGCCTCCCGCCCCGCGTCGTCCCGCACGAAGAAAAAGCCTCTCCCACTGGCAGGGGAGAGGCATGGAGCGAGACAGTCGGGGCGTGTCAGTCTTTGTTCACGCTGTCGTGCGTGTGCGTGGGGGCGTGCCGCTCTCGCCACTGCGCGATGTGCGCGAGGCGTTTTGCGCGGTGGCGGGCGTGACATTCGTCGCGCCATGCGTGCTTCCGCTCCGCGAGATGCCGCACAAACTGCCCGCGCTCCTTCTCAATCGTGAGCGTAATGACACCGGGCGGCTGCGACGTAATCAGTTGCTCCATCATCGCCAGCCATTGTTCGGGGCCGTGGGACTTGGAAATCGTCAAGTCGGCGTCGAGCGGGCAATAGCGCAACCCGCCCCGCTCGAAGACCGTCACCAGCACGATGCGGCTGTGCGGCGCAAGCCGCTTGATCTCCTCCACCGCCGCCGGATCGTCCAGCCCGCGAATATCGCGGTCTACGATGATGATGTCCGCCGCCGTGTGTGGCAAGAGCGCGATCAGGTCCGCCGCCGACCCTGCCTCCCCGACGACGTTCGCGCCGAGCAGCGCGGTGAGCATTGCCCGCATACTGATGCGAACATGTGGCAGATCGTCCGCAATAATGAACCGTACGCCCGCCGCGATGCCTGTCATCTCCGTTACCCCGATTGTGTGCTGAACGACCGCACGTTGCGACGTTCACGTGCCGATCACCAGTATGGCACGGGATCGCGTCCCGCACGAGACCCATCTGGGGCATTGTGCCGCACTCGTTCGGCGGGGCAACACCCCGCCATTCGGAGGGTATCCACGCCTGATGGTTTCGGACTTTGCTGCACGCACAAAATCGC
>JBBRMX010000227.1:0-5960 GCA_038230615.1 Thermomicrobiales bacterium
ATCCCGGCGGCGTGGCGATCCTCTCGGCGGGGCTGTTTTTGTTCACTTTTCCGCTCGTGGTCGGGCGGGATAGCGGCTGGCCGTGGTGGGCGTGGCTCTGCCTCGCGGCATCAGTGCCGGTGCTGGCGGGGTTCGTCGTGTTCGAGCGCAACATGTCAGCGCGGGGCGGTTCGCCGCTTTTGGAATTGCGGCTGTTCCGCAACCGGACATTCACGGTTGGGTTATTCGTGACGCTGCTGTTCTATGGCACGAATGCGGGGTATTTTCTCGGTCTCGCGCTCTATTTGCAGATCGGGCTGCATTTCTCGCCGTTGCAGGCGGGCAGTACGTTTGTGCCGGACGCGCTCGGCTTTCTGGTCGCGTCGTCGTTCACAGCGCGGCTTATCCCGCGCCTCGGCAGCCGCCTTCTCAATCTGGGATTGCTGCTGAAGGCGATCGGGCTGGGGAGCGCAGCGGTGGTACTGTGGCGAATCGGCGGGACGCTGCACGGCCCGGAACTCTATCTACCGCTCTTCGTGCAGGGGTTCGGGGCGGGGTGGGTCTCGCCGCCGCTGATCGGCACGGTGCTGTCGCGTATCAAGAGCGACGATGCGGGCGCGGCGTCCGGCATCTTCGTGACGACCCAGCAACTTTCCGGGGCGGTCGGGGTCGCGCTGCTCGGTCTGGTCTTCTTCAGCACGCTCGGCAGTGGTGCGGGGCAGATCGGCGCGGAGATTGCCCCGGCGTTGCGGGCGCAACTCACCGCAAATCCCGCCGCCGCGGTAGATGTTTCCGCCACGACCGACCGTTTCGGGGTGTGCGTGGCGGAACGCGCCCGCGCCCGCGATCCGGGGGTGCTCACCGCCGGATGTGCTGCGCCCGCACTGCACCCCGCCGACCCCGCAGTGCGGGCGACGATTGCGGACGCGCTCACGCTCGCCAACGCCCGCGATTACGCCCGCGCCTTTGCGGTGCTCCTTGCGGTGATCGTTGGGTTGTTGCTGCTCGATTTTTTCCTCGTCTTTGCGCTCCCACGCGGGACAGATCGCGCTGCGCCCGCCGCGCAACCCGTCGCGGCAGACGCACAGTAGCAGGCGCACATGTTCAGCCGAGATGCGCCACCTCGAATAGGATGCCGTTCAGGGCGGTGAAATACACGCCGTAGCCCTCCCGGATCGTGCCGGGGGCGCGGGGGACGGGGACGCCTGCCGCAAGAAGGCGGCGGTATATGTCGTCCACTTGCGCGGGCGTTGCGGTGTGGAAACCGACGTGAAAGGGTGCGGGGTAGCGCGTCGGTATCTCGCCGCCGAACGCCTGCGCGTTGCTCAGCACGAGGGTAAAGCCGTCGCCGTCCGAGAGGATGACGAGCGCATCGCCTTTCCGGTCGAGCAGGCGAAAATCGAATATCTGCCGGAAGAAATCGCTCGCGGCGTCGAGATCGTCCACGCATAGATTGAGATGGTTCAGGCGCATGTGAGAAACCCCCCTTCGGATGGAGGCACGCTGCACGGCGCACACAAAAACGCGGCAGCGAGCCATGATCGGACGCACGCGACCATCGCCTGCGCCGTGTCATGGGTTCTCGCGCTGCCGCGCTGAACAGGTACCCCCGTGTGTCCACATCGGGGGCGACCGGGCTTACCGAAACCGGTCCCGCCTTTTCGACCGCGCAACTATACCGCGTGCGCCGTACCGGGGCAAGACTATTTCCACGTCTTCCGCAGCACGCGAATCCAGTTTTCGTGCGCCAGTTTGCGGAGGCTGGCGTCGTCGTAGCCGTGGTCTTTCAACGCCTGTACGAGATTGCCGAGCTTGGAAACATCGCTGATCTCCTGCGGCATCGTCGCGCCGTCGTAGTCAGAGCCGAAGCCGACGCGATCAATGCCGAGATGCTCCACGAGGTAATCGAAATGGCGTACCATCGTCTCCAAGGGCATCGCGGGGTCGTTGTTGCCGTCTGCCGTGAGGAAGCCGACATTGTAATTGACGCCGACCATGCCATCGGATTCCTTGATCGCGGCAAGTTGCTTGTCGGTGAGATTGCGGGGGCTGTTGGCGAGCGTCCACGCATTGGAGTGGGTCGCTACGAGCGGCGCGTCGGTGAGCGCGGCGATGTCCCAGAAGCCTTTTTCGTTCATGTGCGAGAGGTCGAGCATAATACCGAGGCGGTTACACTCGCGCACCAGCGCACGCCCCGCATCGGTGAGACCGGGTCCGGTGTCCGGCGTCTGCCCGAACTTGAACGGCACGCCCTCCGCAAAGATCGTCGGGCGGCTCCAGACGGGACCGAGGGAACGTAACCCCGCCTTGTACCAGACGGTGAGGGCATTGAGATCGGCGTCAATCGCCTCCGCGCCCTCGAAATGGAGGATGGCGGCGAAGACATCGTTCGCTAATGCGTGCGCGAGTTCGTCGGCGGTGCGAACGATCTTCACCTGCCCGCCGGATTGCTCCTCGATGCGGAAAAGGTGCGCCGCCATCCGCATGACGACGCGGGCGGACTCGTCGTATTCCGGCGTCGGAGGGCGGAAGGCGGGGTCGCCGAACAACTTCATCATCGCTTCGGGGTCATTCGTGTCAATATTCGTGGGGCGTTTGCTCGGCACGAAGCACGCGAAGAAGCCGCCGCCAAGCCCACCCTCTTTCGCGCGCGGCAGGTCAATATGCCCCTTGTCGCTGCGCTCGAAGAAGTCTCGCCCTTTTCCGGGCATGTCGAGCAGGGTATCGTTGTGTCCGTCAAAGACGAGGGGGAACGCGCTCTGCGCCATCGTCGGTCTTCCTTTCCGTGCGGGTGTATCGTGCGTCGCTTCCGGCATGATAGCGACGGCGGATGCAGGTTGGCAAGGACGGCGGGAACCGATGCGCCCTGTGCCCCCGTTTCGCGCGGTGCCTATGGTACGATTGAGAATACATTTCACCACGAACGAAGGAGTATCCGTGCCATCCCGCCGCGATCCCGACAAGACCGACGCGACCCCAACGCCCTTCGCCGCACTCGCACCGGAAATGCCCGCTCGCCCCGCCGCGAAAACGGAGCCAACCGACGCGACCGACGCAGCGGAAGCAATGCCGCCGCTGCCTGCCGCTCCTGCTGCCGATGCCGCGAATGACGCGATTGATGTGATTGGTGCAGTGGACGCGCCCGACGATGTGCCGGTATCCGAGCGGCGCAGCCGTGCCGGGGCGCGGAAGGTGATTCCGGCGGCGGAACGGGCAGTAAATCGCCCGCCTGCGGTGCCACGCACTATTGCGGCGATGACGGCGATGCAGGACGACGCAGCCAACCCCGCCGCGCCCGCCGCATCCGACTATGGACCGGAGATTATCGCAGACGAACCGCGCCCGGAGTTGCATATCCCGCTGCGGTCGCTCGTCCTCAATGCCGTGGCGATGTATGCCATCGTCGGGTGGGTGCCGTCGGTCGTGCTGGTCGTGGCGCAACGGGCGGGGTTCAGCGACACGGTAAGCACCGCGACGTATGCGGTGTCGTTCCTTGCGGTGGGGATGTTGGGGCTGGCGATGTTGCCGCTGGCGTGGCGTGCAGCATTCCACGAACCCGCATACGATCTGCGTCTGTCCTCACTGCGCGATCTATGGGAGCGGCGGCAGGCGGGATTTTACCGCAGCGGTCGCCCGCGCCGTAATGGATGGGTCACGGCGTCGTTCTATATCATCGCCGGGGCGGTCTTTCTTGTCGGGGTGGCGGCATTTTCGGTGGTGGCGGCACGCGGGGTGGCGGCATTGTATCTCGTGCCGTTCGCGTTCCTGTTGCCGATTCTCGGCAGGGTCGTGAGCGCGGCGATTCTGGTCGGCTACTTGCAGCGGGGGCTGGAAGCACGGGTGTTGCCGGTGCGTGCCGCGCTGATTACGGGCGTGCTGCTCGGCGCGGGAACGATTATCGCCAACCTCATTCTACTGCTCGTGCCGGATGTCGCGCCCGCCGGAGATGCCACGGTGCGGGCGACCAATCTGTCCAATATCCTCATCATTTGTCTGATTGCGTTGATCGTCGGGTTGCTGAGCGCGTGGATTCGCTGGCGGTCGCGCTCGGTGTATGCGGCTGTTGGCTTCCGCATCATACTGTTCGTGTTGCAGTTTCCGGTGTGAGCGCGTTATTTCTCCTTGTGAATAATTGAGGCTGTCGTCAATAATTACTGACTTGCACGCATCTCTTAGTACATACTTCAGAGTAGTGGTGCAAGGAAGTAGTGCAGGGAAAGGGTAAGGGCAGGATGCCGCGTGATCTTCCAATAGGCAACGGGCGGTTGCTGATTAATTTCGACCTACGCTACGACATCCGCGACATTTTTTACCCCAATGTTGGGCAGGAAAACCACACGATGGGGCATCCGTGCCGCACCGGGCTATGGGTGGACGGGCAATTTGCGTGGTTCACGGATAATGACTGGCAGCGGCGGATGGACTACAGCCCCGATACGCTGATGACCGAAGTGTCGCTTGTCAGCGAACGCCTCGGCGTGACGGTCTTCGCGCAGGACATTGTGGACTTCCACCGCCCGCTCATGCTGCGCCGCTTTCATGTGACGAACCACGCCGAGCGTGCGCGGGAAGTGCGGCTCTTTTTTCATTATGATTTCCACATTAGCGGCAACGAGGTCGGGGACACTGTCTATTTCGATCCCGTAACCGATGCATTGGTTTTCTACAAGGATGACCGCTACTTCCTCTCTGGTGGGGCGGCAAACGGCGTGCCGGGTATCAACTCGTGGGCGACGGGCGTCAAGGAATTGCGCGGCGCGGAAGGGACATGGCGCGACGCGGAAGACGGCGTGCTCGGTCGGAACTTGATCGCGCAGGGGGCGATAGACGGCACAATTGCCCTGCATCAGCCCGCTGTCCCCGCGAACGGCAGCACCGTCTTCATTCACTGGCTGCTTGCGGGGACCTCGTACGACGACATCAGCGAACTGCACGGCGAGGCGGTACGGCGCGGCCCGGAGACCTTCATGAAGCGAACCCGCGACTACTGGCGGTCGTGGGTGACCAAGGAGGACACCGATTACGGTACCTTGCCCACGCGACTCCAGCGCATTTACAAGCGCAGCCTCTTGACGATCCGCACACAGGTGGACGCGGGCGGCGCAATCGTGGCGGCGAACGACAGCGACATCACAACCGACAGCGCAGATACGTATTCGTATGTCTGGCCGCGTGACGGCGCATTAGTGAGCATGTCGCTCGACAGCGCGGGCTTCGGGCATCTCTCGCGGCGGTTCTATCAGTTCGCGGCGGACATTCTCGACAAAAACGGGTATTTTTTGCACAAATATACCCCGCGTGGGCGGCTGGCGTCGTCGTGGCACCCGTGGGCGGACGCGAACGGGCGGATGCAACTGCCGATTCAGGAAGACAGCACGGGGCTGGTGTTGGCGGGCTTGTGGCATCACTTCCGTAACCACCGTGACTTGGAGTTCATCTCGACGATTTACCGGCGGCTGATCAAGACGGCGGCAGATTTTATGGTGATTTACCGCGATACCGTCACCGGACTGCCCCAACCGTCGTACGATCTCTGGGAGGAACGGTACGGCGTGACGGCGTTCGGTGTGGCGACGGTCTACGCGGGGCTAATGGCGGCGGCGAACTTCACCGACCTTTTCAACGAGCGCGACCGCTCTGTTGCGTACCGCACCGCTGCTGCCGAGATCAAGGACGCTGTACGGGAGCACATGATTGACCCCGACCGTGGGCGGTTCGTCCGCATGGTCACGACCGACGAGCAGGGCGTCATCCACCGCGACACGACCCTCGACGCGAGCCAAGCGGCATTGTTCGTCTTTGAGATGTTCGCGCCTGATGACCCCGCGATTGTGGCGATGATGCAGGCGGTAGAGCGCGATTTGTGGGTGAAGACGCCCATCGGGGGTGTCGCACGGTATTACGACGACTATTACCATCAGGTACGGCACGATGTGGAGATTGTCCCCGGTAATCCGTGGTTCATTTGCACGCTCTGGCTC
>JBBRMX010000228.1:0-5911 GCA_038230615.1 Thermomicrobiales bacterium
GTGGACGATTGCAGAGGACATCGCGCAGGTGGAGGCGGTGCGGCGGGCGGTGGGCGACGAGTTCACCATTCTCGTGGACGCGAATCAGGCGCAGCAGCCCGGCACGCCGCAACCCGAAGAAGGACCGGTGTGGACGTATGAACGGGCGGTGCAGACGGCGCGGGAGCTGGAAAAACTCGGCGTCTACTGGCTCGAAGAACCGCTCGACCGCTACGATTTTGACGGATTGCGGCGGCTCTGCGCCTCCGTAGATTTGCTGATCGCGGGGGGCGAGAATAACCGGGGGCTGCACGAGTTCCGCACGATGATCGAGGACGATGTGTACGACATCATCCAGCCGGAAGCACTGGTATCGGAGACGATGAGCAGCCTGCGGAAGATCGCAGGACACGCCGAGATGCATCACAAGCGTGTTGCGCCGCACCACGGTGGGGGCGGGCTTGGGATCGCGGCGCATCTGCATCTCGCGTGCGCCATCCCGAACGGCACATTTTTCGAAGTGCTATGCGAACCGCCGGGGATGACCGCCGACGATTTTCAATGGTATCTGGAGGAACCGCTGCGGGTAGATGCGGACGGCAACCTCGTTGCCCCCACCGCTCCCGGCATCGGCGTCCAGCCTGACGCCGAGAAAATCGCCCGCTACCGCATCTGATCCGAGGATAAGAAATTGGGGACGAAGGGTCGAGAGGTGAGACGAGGGCTGAGATACTGTAATCGCGGTATCTTCCCTCTCTCAGCCCTTCGCCCGTACTCAGATACTGAATGCGCCGTGGATGACGATAGCGAGACCGAGCAGGAAGAAACCGAGCACGATAGCGACGGCGACATTGCCTTCTTTGAAGATTTTGTCGTTCATCTTTGTCGGGGTGAGGGCATCGAAGGCGAGGTAGCCGATCATCAGCAGCAGGATACCGACGAGCGCGTACACTACCGCCGTGAGCAGAATCTGGAACTCGCGTGTGTAATCAATCGCCGCAAGGTATGTCCACAGGTTCACGGTGTCCCTCCTTGTATGTGACTGTTCGGGCAATGCGACGAGCATACCACACGCAGTCGTGAAGCATCAGCGCGGCGTGAAATCGGTTTCCGGTGTGATGGCACGGATAGCGGCGGCGAGCAGTGCCGCGCTCTGTTCGATGTCGGCGAGTGAGCAGACCTCGTTCGGGGAGTGCATATAACGGGTGGGAAACGAAACCACTGCCACCGCCGAGCCGCCCGCGGCAACGACGATACCGTCTGCATCGGTGCCGGTGCTGCGCGGTAGGATTTCCAGTGTGTACGGGATGTGTTCGCGCCGTGCGGTAGCGATAAGATGGTCACAGAGCGGCACATTCATCGCCCCGCCGCGTGCGATGGCGGGACCGCTGCCGAGCGGATGCGCCCCGCTTTCGTGCTCGTCGCCCCCCGGTCGGTCAGTCGCAAAGGTCACATCGAGCGCGATGGCGATGTCCGGCTGGATCGCCTCCGCTGCTGTTCGCGCCCCGCGAAAGCCGCCGATCTCCTCACCCACGGTCGCTACCGCGTAAACATCGGCATATGGCGCATCGCCCTCGCACAAGAGACGCAATGTCTCCGCCGCCACCCACGCGCCCGCACGGTTGTCCAAGGCACGCGACGTGATGCGGTCGTCCGTCAGCATGACGATGGGCTGCGCGATAACCGCCGGGTCGCCGGGGGAGACGCGCTCGGCGGCACTGGCGGCATCGTCCGCGCCGATGTCAATAAAGAGGTCTTCGATCTCGGCGGCGCGGGTGCGCGCATCGCCCTTGAGCGAATGTGACGGCGCACGCCCGATGACGCCCAGCGTCAATCCGGTGGCGGTGACAATGCCGATGCGCTGCCCCGTGAGAATCTGATCGTCCCACCCGCCGATGGCGCGAAAGGAGAGTGTCCCATCGCCGTTGATGTGCGTAATGAGCAGCCCGATTTCGTCAATATGCCCCGCGATCAGCACACGCGGCCCGGTGGCATCGGCGTGTAACCGGGCGATGCTGTTGCCGTTGATGTCCACACGCACCTCGGCGGCATGATGGGCAGCGTACTCGCGCCATACCCGTGCCGCCGGTGCCTCGAAGCCGCTCGGTCCCGGCGTCTCTAGCAGCCGCTGCAAAAACGCCCGCGATTCCGTCCGCATGCCCTGCTCCTTCCATACTTTTGCCACCGGGAAAATGCGGGGAGGAAACGTAGCCGCGAAGATGCCAAGAACGCCAAGACACTCTTTGTGTATTTCTGGTGTCTTGGCGTCTTTGTGGCTACCCTCGTTCGAGTTCTTTTCTTACGCGCCGAGGGCGGTTTCGCGACCGACAATCTGGGCGCGATTGCCGGAAGGATCAGTGAAGAAAAAGAGGCGGTCGCCCGTGGGGTTCAGCATCGGTGCGCCATCGGCGGTACCACCTGCGCTGATGATCTGGGCGTGGGTTGCGTCGAACGCCGCGAGATCAACCACGAACGCGAGATGGTTCGGGCCGTTGAGTACCGGCGCATCGCTGATGAGCAGTTCGATGCGCCCGCCTTCACCGTCGCCCAAGAACATTGCACCGGGAATCTTCTTGATGACGTGCCAGCCGAAGACGGTCTCGTAAAAGTGCTGCGTTGCGTCCACCGTTGCGGGCGGTGCGACGATGCCGACGTGTTCCAGACGGGTGGTTGCCATGGGTGCTACTCCTTGCACGATTTTCGCTCGATTTCGACCGGGGGCAATGATAGCACGACACCCCGCGCATCGCGCCCGATCTCTTGCGAACGCCTCCGCGCCCCGTCACAATGCGCGGTGTCGAGGCGCAGTGTCATGCGGAAGGTGGAGTACATGCGGGGCTGGCACTACGCGGGGCAACATGCGGAACGGACGCGGAACGAGGAGCAGAAGGGCGAGACGGCTGCCGCGCTCCACGCTGCTTCGGTCTATAATGAGTATCGCGCCCCGATTCGCACCATGCTTTTCTTCAAACGAACGACGGGGTTAGGCGAGACAATGCACTACCTTTCCGATCTCCTGACTATCGGCGGTGCGCTGGCAGATACTAACGCCGACGGCTACGCGGATGACATCGCCCTCCGTATCCGCACGCCCATCGGCGCGACTGCGTGGGAATGGTGCGCACTCGCGGATTTCGCCGCCGTCCTCGGTCTGCATGTCACGGGATTTTCGCCGCCACTCGTCGTGGATGCGGACGCGGACGATGCAGGGGGTGGCACGATGCTCGTGCTCGACACCGCCGACGATGTGGCATTGCCCGCCGGGACGGGACAGATCGCGCTTGCAGGCGATTGCCTCACGGTACGCGGTGCGGATGCGGACGGACGCGCCGCGATGCTCCGCGCCCTCGCCAGCGGCATGCTTCCCGCCGCGACGGAATGGCGTATCGTCGCCGCGCAATTTCCCCGCCCGACGCATATCGAAGCGGACTGGGAGCGCGTCGCCGCCACCCGTGCGGACTTGTGGATGCAGGAAGGCGACGCTGACCGCTTCCCCGGCTTGCTTACGGATACTGATGGCGACCGCATTCCCGACGACACCCGCTGCACCATCTGGGTTGCGGAGGGGGAGACGCCCGAAGTATGGCGGGCGGTAGTAGACCTCGCCGCTCGCCTCGGTGTGGAGACCACAGGGCTGACGGTGCCGCTCGTGTTGCCCCTCACCGAGATGCCGCTTCCCTCGCCGCACCTCTTTGACCGCCTGCTACCCGTCTGTATTGAGACCGCCGCGCTCGATCCGGTAGATGGCGGCATCGCGGTTTACGGTCACAGCGGCAAATACCTGCCGAATATACAGATCGGCGGCGCGACATCGGGCAAGACCGCCGCCCTCGTCCGCACCCTCGTTGCCGAGCAACCGCCCGCCGCGCCCTTTGCTGCCTATACCGAGCCACAACCGGAGGAGACGGTACTGTGGTCATACACGTGGCAGGGGCAGAGCGAGTACGATGCCGCGCTCGAAGCGATGCAGACGCTGCTTCAGCAGTCGCCGCCCGATGCAGACACACCCTGCACTGTCACGGTACAGATCAGCGAACCGCCGGAAATACGCGCAACATTGCGCGATGCGCTCCTGCCGCTCTTCCCGTCCGGAAGCGCGGTGACGGTGCTGCCGGTCTACCATGCGGGGCGAGCCTGGCTTGAAGAAGTCGTCGCACCTGCCGCGAAATGTCTCGCGGGGCTGGCAACGCTCGATGTGCTCTGCAAACCGCAGGAGTCGTCAGTACATGAGGGGCGCGCATCGCTCGATATGCCTATCCGTTGGTTGCAGGAATGCTGGCCTGCGGACGAGATCATCGCGCCGATGCTCGGTTTGCCGCTGGAACATGTGCACCTCACGCTCGGTGAGTCAGACCGGGGACTCTATCATGCACGCGCACGCGATGCACAAGGGGAAATGCTGGGTGAATGGGTATTCAACCCACACACCTACGAGCGTCCGTATCTCCTGACGACCACCGCCGAGATGGTGAGCGTGAATACGGGCGGCGTGACGATCATGCACGGGGAATATTCCAACAACGGACATAGTGTCTCAGATCACGTCGCCCCAGACTTGGAGCAGTTTTGGGATTTCTGGCAACAGACCGCATTGAAGGCTCTGCAGGAATACATTCTTGCGTTGAATAGCGGCAACCCAACCGCCGCTACGCAGCCATTCTTCGACGAACTGCGGGTGGAAGTGTGGGTGAGCGAACCGGAATACGCACTAGGCGTGCGCGAGGAGCGCGAATCGCCCGCCGAAGGGCTTGCAGAGGATATTTACTTCAACGCCCTCGACGCGATTCGTGCCCTCGGCATCCAGTACGCGGGCGAGCCGTGGGAGGAACCGGGGCAGATCGTGCCGCTCGTCCATGTCGCGCCGGGGGAGTTGCCGCGTGCGGTTGTCTCGCTCATCCGTTACGAGCAGACGCCGGAATCGGAACCATTGCCGCCCGCGCCGCCCCGCGCAACGGGCGTGGCAATGGACGAGGTGGTAACGGGCGCGAATTTGCCGGGGCTGCTGGAGTATGTGGGCGGCTTCGAGGCAGTGACGGTGCGCGAGGTTGGCACGTCGTATCGCGGCAGACCGATGGCGGCAATCGAGGTCGTCAAGCCGGATACTGCCATGATCCGCTCGCGCACCAAACTCGCCGCGATGAAGCCGACGCATCTCATCGTCGCACGGCACCACGCGAACGAGGTCGCCAGCACTACTGCGGCATTGCGCTTCGCGGAGCAATTGGCGACGGACCCGGAAATCTCGCCGCTGCTCGACCGGGTCAATGTCATTTTCATTCCCGATGAGAACCCGGACGGCACCGCGCTCCATGCCCGCCTGATGGCGGAACATCCGACATGGAAGCACCATGCGGCGCGATACAACGCGGTGAGCGTCGAGTTCGCGCAGCATTTCAATAACCCTGACACGCCCTATGGCGAAGCGCGAGTACGTCCGCTCCTGTGGCGGCAATGGCGGCCCGATGTGGTCACAGACAACCACGGGGTTCCCTCGCATGAGTGGTGGCAGCCGTTCGCAGGGGGGACAAACCCGCCGCGCTTCCGCATCTCGTACTGGCTCTGTCAGGCACTCATCTATGGCATCTGTCGCCATGCGCCCGACGCGCCGCACGCCGCATTCGCCACGGCACTGCGCGATGCGGTCTCGGCGGCACTGGCGGCGGAGGACGACATCGCGGCGGCGAACCGCATCTATACCGAGCGATATGCGCGGTGGGGCAACCGCTATGTACCGGAGAAGTTCCCCGCGACCTATCACGGCGATCTGCTCTGGTTCTTCGGTGCGGCGGAAGAAAATGCGGAATCCCCGCCCCGCGATATCGGAGTACGAGAACCGCAGATGGTATCGGCATCGTGGATCACCGAGGTGCTCGATGAGACCGCGCAAGGTGACCATCTCGCGCTCGTCGCAAAGGCGCATCTCGTCGCAAAC
>JBBRMX010000229.1:0-5898 GCA_038230615.1 Thermomicrobiales bacterium
CAGCATCGCCTTCCCACCTGCCGTCTCCGGCAGTACGACGAGCGTCTTGAATACTTCCGCTTCCGGCACGCCGAGCGTCGCGGCCACGGCGTCTGCCGAGCGGATCGCGTCCGAGAAGACCGAGGCTTCGTACGGGATATTGCGGGCATCGAGCGCACGCATCGCGTTGGTTTTGGTCGGCTTCGCGGTCATGGCACGATTCTAACGCGGCGCGTCTTCCACCGCCAGCACCGAGAACTGCTCGTACCGCAGCGACCGCCCCGGCACCGCATCGCCCCGATACAGCGCGGTGGCGAGGGCGACATCACCCCGCTCTACTCCCCGCGATACATCGAGCGCGGTGAGGAAGGCATTGTTGAGGTAGACAAGGGCACGGTCGCCCTCCACGAGCAGCCGCAGATCATTGAACCCTTTCGGGTCCGTCACGATAGGCGCACTATTACCTGTGCTGATTGTAGTCGTCGTGCTATTCTCCCAGAGATCGAGATACCACCGCCCCTCCGAGGTGAGAATGAAGCGATACTGGTTCGCCGGATCGCGGCTGCGGAAGATAAACCCGCAGTCCCATCGCCCATCGCCCACAGCGTACGGCGGAAAGGTCCGTGCCTCCGCAACGATGTTGCGCTCGTTGATGCGGGCGGGCATCAGTTCCACCGCCGTAATGCCCGTCGTCGTGCTGTAGCGCAGTGCGCCGCTCTCCGGCCCGAAGACGAGGCGCGAACGGCGGGCAACCGCATTCACGGTCTCCTGCGGTGGCACGGCGGCAATTGCCTGTGCCGCATCGCGCCCGTACTCCGCGAACGCGAGCAGCCCCAATGCCCCCCCGCCCGCCATCATCATTACCCCGCCGAGCAACCCGGCAGCAGTGCGACGGCGACTCATGCGGCGCACCGGTCTTGCGGCAAGGCGCGTGTCGGGGCGCAGCGCAGCCTGCGTCGCGGTGGACGAGGCAAAGCGGCGCATCGCCCGTTCGCGGTCGTAGGCATCGCGGCGGGCAGGGTCGCGCAGCGTCGTGTACGCCGCATTGAGAAGCATCATCCGCTCGGTCGTATCGGCAATGTCGGTCTGCTGCACATCGGGATGATATTTCCGCGCCAACCGCCGGTACGCCGCCTCAACCACTTCCGGCTCGGCGGCGGCGTCCACTTGTAAGACGCGATAGAAGTCGCGGTCTTTCTCGGCGGTCGCAGTGCGGCGCATCTCGGTCATGCAGGCGCGACCGCCGCGACATTGAATGTCACTGTCACCGTCTGCGCCCCTGTCGGTGTCTGAATTGTCACCGTGCCGCTGTATGAGCCGCTCGTCAGCCCCTGCGCGTTCACGGTCACGGTCAATGGGGCTGTCCCGCCCGCCGCGATGGTGCCGCTGGCAGGCGAGACGATCAGCCACGTCACATTTGCGGACGCGGTGTAGTTCGCGGGCGATACGCCGCCGTTCGAGAGCGTCACCGCGTCGCTCGTCTTGCCGCTCCCGAGGGCGAGACTCCCCTTGTTCGCCGTCACCTTGCCGCTTGTCGCGCCCGTCGTCGGGGCAGCAGTGGGCAGTACCGTCGTGGGAGCCGCGCCGCCACTCGTCGCCGTCGCGCGGGCAGTCGGTATCGCGGCAGTCGGCGCGGTTGTTGGCGCGCTCTCCTTCGTAGCGGTCGGCGCGATAAAGGTCGGCGCAGCGGTAACGCGGGGCGTCGGGGTCTCATTAGGGGCTTGCGTGACACGGGCAGGTGGCGCGGCAGGCACGGGCGGGATCATGAAGGGCGGCAAAGGCGCAACCGTCGCAATCCCCTGCCCCGCCGCGCTCGCCGTCGCGCCGATGCCGGGGTTCGACGGTATGCCCGTCACCGGCGTGTTCGCACTTGGCGTGTTCACGCTCGGCGTTGCTGCCCCGGCGGTCGCGCTCCCCGTCGTCACGCTGCCAGACGTGATCGGCGCGAGCGGTCCGGGCGTCGGGGACGGAAGCGAGGTCGGCGTGCTGACATACTGTGTCGCTAACGCGGTTGCGGTCAGCAGCGCGGGCGCGATAGGCGATGCGGCAAGTGTGGGCGACGGCTGCACTGTACTCGTGCCGCCACCACCGAGTGTGGCGGTGGCACGGGCAACAGCAGTAGAGGTGCCCGTGTCCCCGCGTACGACGAACACGACCAGTGCGCCGACGATCAACACCAACGCACCGCCCAGAGCGAGCAGCAGCGCGACGGGCGCAGCGGATCGCGTCGCGGCGGGGCGGGGGCGCGGCACAAATACGGCTTCTTCCCGTACGACCCGTTGCCGCACGGGAATATCGAGCATCTGCGTGCCGGAAATCTCTGCCGGGGGTGGCGGGGGCGGTTGCCCGTACGCGCCGTATCCACGCGGCTCAATCTGTGGAGCGGCGGTCGTTTCCGCTTGCCCGTAGCCATAGTCGGGGAGCGCGGTTGTCGCATCTGCCGGAATTACGGGCTGTACCGTCGTCGCGGAGGCACTGGCAAGCCACGGCAACGCGGCGGCGGCGGCGGCATTTACCAACCCGCTCGGCGGCGCGAGTACACGCAAGGCGGCATACACCGCCAGCGGCGGCGGCACATCAGCGAGAAATGCTTTGGCGGTGCGCGAAGTCGCGGCGTATTCCTCGATGGATGCACGCGCCTCCGCAGTGAGGCGGTTCACATTCAGGTTCCGTAGCAGGTCGTCCAAGCCGGGGTCACGCCCCCGCCCGAACCGGATCAAAAAGAGCGCACGCGCCGCCCGCTCCACGGCGGGTATCAACCGTGCGAGGCGGTCCGCCGCTTCCCGCTCAGTCAGCCCGAGGACGCTCGCCGCCTCCCCCGCCACCATCGCCTCACGGATATGGAGATGCAGCAGGGCGTGTTCGTCGCGCGGCAGCGTCCCGACCGACCGCCAGACCGCCCGCGCCATCTCGCCTACGCCGCTCTCCGCCCCGGTCGGCGGGAGATTCGCATAGTCGAGCGCGATGAACGATGCAAGATCGGCGTTCGTCCCGCCGCCATCGGTCGGCACCACGGTGAGCGCACGCGAAAAAAGCCACGCCCGTGCCGATGGCCACTGCGCCGACCCCGCCGCCGCCATCGCCGCCGATGATGCAGTTTGCCGCAGTAATGCGTCTGCGAGGTCTACGCGCCCCGATAACCGCGCCAGAAAATCGTGCAGCGCGGGGGCGGCAGCGCGAAAGGTTGCGGCGAAGGTTTCGGGGTCAGTCTGAACGGGCGACGGGGCTTGCCCGCGCCATTGCGTCGTCTCGTCTCCCCCGCGTCCTTGCCCGCCCATCCCGTCTCCGTTCCCCACGCTGCGCGAAATCGTCTGTCATCTGTCATCTGTCGTGCGAGAATGCCCCGATGCACAGCGGAGCACCACATTCTCACTTCAAAGACAACGAACGACGCACGACCCCCTGCTAGTATTTCCCGCTCTCGCGCAGCCAGCGCAGGAAGTCCGCACGATGAATCGCGACGATGGAATCGCCGTCGCGTATCGCCGGGAGGTCCCCCGCGAAGACTGCGTGCTGCACCATATGCAGCGAGACATCATCGAACAATTCGTCAATTTCTTCCGGCGTGTACAGGTCCTTATGGACATCCATCAGCCGCTCGTACGGGTTCACATTCTGTGCCATCGCTGCGGTTCCTTCCTCGGTGGGGCAAGTTTTCACCTACCCCCCATTGTCCTCGAATCATCTATCCCGCCGGGACTGCGGCTTTCAGCGCATCAATCCGTGCGATCCATTGCGTCGGGTTCCGCAACTCCGCGAGCGTCGGCAGATTTTCCGGTGCCTGCCAGACGTGCAGCGCGAATGCATGGTCGCGTTCCCGCACTACGGCATCAATGAATTGCTCACCGAGGCGATACTGCTCCATCTTCATCTCCAAGCCAGTCAGCCGGATGAACAGTGTCTCCGACTGCGTGCGCTGCTTGGAACGCGCCTCGAATGCCTTCTGCATCGTGGCAATATTTGGCAACACCTGCTTGCCCACCGCATTCATGACGTGGTTGGAATACCCTTCCACCACACTCATCAGGGCTTGCATCTCATCGAACAGGCTTTGCTGCTCCGGCGTCATCACCATTTCCATCAGGCTCTTCTTGCCGTCGCGCCCCGCTTGTATTCGTTCGATCAGGACACGCACGCCCCCCTGCAACGCCTTCAGATCGTTCGTCACGAGCGAGATGTATCGCTCCAGCAGCGAGTTGAAGTACGGGCGCACCCACGGGAACGCCTCGAACTCAAATGCGTGCGTCGTCTCGTGCAACGCCAGCCAGAGCCGGAAATCGTGCGCGTCTACCGCCATTGTCTCGGTCGCCCACCGGATATTCGGCTCCACAAAATACAATTTGCCGCCGCCGTCTACCGGCTCCTTGCCGAGCAGCGCAAGATCGTACTGCCCCAAGACGCGCTTGGCGAGATAGCCGAGCAACAGCCCCACTTCCGCCGAAAGCACCGTCTGGTTCATGCCGCTCACGAGAGCGGCAGTGGCGGGGCTATGCAGGTTTCGCGCCGTGTTCAGGCTCTCCAGCGGCGTGAACAAATCCTGAAACGCCCGGATATTCGCCTCTACCCAATCTGCCCGGCTAAAGACGAAAATCTGCTCCATCGCGTTCGGCAGCGTTGCGCCCATATAGTCCGCGATCAGCGGCACACATTGCGCGACCATCTCGCGGTACTGCGTGAGCACGCGCTCCGGGAAAATCGCCACATCATCCTCGCGGTTCAGCGAGAGAGCCAAGGAGCGGGCGCGTCCCCAGTTAATCATCGGCGGCAGTTCGCCCGTCTTGGCGAATTCGCGCCCTTTCACATTCGCCCATACCGCGACTGCCCCCACCGCCACTGCGGACGCGAGCAGAAGTTTATAGTCGCGCCCCGCGCCGTTCGTGGTTGGGGTGCCGGTTGCTGTTGCCATAGGAATGTTCGCTTTCTTGAATAGTCACCACGGAGAGACCGCCCCTGCACTCATGACATAACGTATGGGCGTTCCCCCGCATGGTAATCCCGCCGTCCGCGTGCGTCAAACCGACGCAATCCACAGAGGCTGTCAAGAGCGATGCCACGCGAACCCGTGAACCAATCGTGTTGCGCCGTAGCATGGGCGGGGCGAGCATGTTCCGGTGCGTGCCCGACACGCCGTATTACGACCGTGGCCCGTGCGGGCCGCGTGGGTCATACACACCATACGCGATGCCTCCCGGCGGCATAGCACGGGGTTGGGGAATATTCGTCGGCAGCGCGTACCCCGCGACCGCCCCCACCATGCCCACCACGACCGCCGCAATCCACGGCACCGACCAATGAAAGAGCAGCGGCACGATCACCAACGGCGACGCCAGCAGCCAGAACCCCACGACCGCCTGCATCAATTTCGCCTTCCGCACCGCGCGTGCGATCCGCGCCCGTTCACGCGGGTCGAGCAGAAAATCCGTCTCGCGTAGATCGGCGCGGAACGGGCGGTCATCAGCATCAGTATCGGGAGAAAAGGGGGGGCGGTCTGCCATCGGGAGTGCTCCTTGCATTGTGCCACACGCACAACGATACGCCCCGCCCCCCCTGTGTGCAAGCCGATGTGCGAAACAAAACGCTTCTCCCCCGCTCAGCGGAGGAGAAGCGTAACGTGGTGCATTCCGCCAGTTATTACAGCGGCTTTCACAGTGATTGAGCCGATGGCGGTGGATAACCGCAGGCGGTGAACCAGCCGGTCGCATCCGTTGCCGTCACCGTCGTCAACGCCGTCGTGATCGCCGCTTCCAGCCCCGCGCGTGTGCGTGCTTCCGCCCGGCGCAGGTACGTCTTGATCTTGCTGAATGCCTGCTCGATCGGCGTGAAGTCGGGCGAGTAGGCGGGCAGGTAGACCAACCGGCACCCCGCCCCCGCGATCAGCGGCACCACCCGCTTATCCTTGTGCACGCTCAGGTTATCAAG
>JBBRMX010000230.1:0-5882 GCA_038230615.1 Thermomicrobiales bacterium
GGCACCGAGATTTTCATTACGACCACGCCGCACGCCCTCGGGCCGGTGGATGTGACGGTAACAAACCCCGGTTATCCCGG
Source organism: Thermomicrobiales bacterium (assembly GCA_038230615.1). Lineage (GTDB taxonomy): Bacteria > Chloroflexota > Chloroflexia > Thermomicrobiales > JALYUS01 > JBBRMX01. The sequence goes on from JBBRMX010000230.1 coordinate 81, forward strand.
CACCACCGCAGCAGGTGGATACGTTTATACCGACATTCTTGCGGTACCGCCCACACGTACAGTGGCACCGACGACAAGTGCGGGGCAAACGCCGCAGCCACAGCCACCTGTTCGCCCGCCCGCAGCCACCGCTGTACCCGCCGTGAGCACGCCCTACCCCGTTCCGCCCCGGCGCGGCGAAGGGTAACACCGTATATCGTCCGTTTCGGCATCGTTGTCGCCCGTCGCGGGTAGGTTTAATAGGGATAAAGACGGAGCCAGTCGCGGTGGTCTACGAGATAGGTAGCAAGATCGGGGTAGGGCGCGGCATCCGGTACGGCACGCAGACGGGCAATATCGAGGATGCCGCGCCGCGCCCCGATGATGCGGTCACCACGCGATGACCTTCATTCGTATGCCGAAGCCACGCACGATAAACGACTCGATCATTGCGTTATGCATCGCTATCCAGCGTGATCGTCGTCGTCACGGTTCCGGCGCGGGGCGTCCCGGCGGTGAGTGTCAGCACCGTCTCCGCGCCGCCGCGTACGAGCCACTGCGCCTGTTTGCGCGGCGTTCCCCACTCGTCTGCCCACGGCGAATAAGCAGTGCGCCGCTCGCTCCGTCCCGCGAGATGCCCCAAGGTCTGCACGGCGTCGTTCAGCTCGAGCGTGCCACCCGCAACCGCGAGTGAGACGGTGACAGGCGGCGCGACGTGCATGAGCATCGCCTGCCGCGTAACATTGGTGGGCAAGTAGCCCGCGTTCTCGACCACCACCGTGACGCGATGCAAATCCGCGCCCAGCGGCTCGACGAGCACCAGCGCGAACCCGACACGCGGCGCACAAAGTGCCGCACGCACCGAAAATCGGGTGTTTTTGACGCACTCCGCTTCGAGCAAATCTCCCGGAGGGTTGCGGAAAAACCAGATGTTGTTCCAGCCACCCACTTCTACTTCGCCGAGTTGCGGGTGCATCATCGTCGCCCAGTCCACATACGCAGGCGGCTTCTGAATCGTGGCGGCGTGCGCGTCCGCCCACGCGAGGAGGGCGATGTAGTCGTCCTCGCCCCACGCCCGCAGTGGGTAGAAGCCCGGTTTGGTCAGCCCCGCCGCCGTATATGGGTCCCACAGTTCGGTACCGAAGGTGAGGATGCCTTTTTCCTCGTACGCCCATTCGCTGAAACTGCCGGTGCGCGGAGTGGTTTTGTCGTCGGTGAAATCCTCATACACCGAGATGACGGGATAGCCCGTCTCCTCCGTCCCCATCGCGCCGACCGCGAGATACAGACCAAGATCGCCTTTCGGGAAGGCGGAATCGGGCTTGTTCAAGTAGGGGCGCAGCAGCACGCCGCTATGGGTGTGATATGCCAGCGCACCGTGAATATTCGGGTGCGCTACGACCCACTCCACGACCGCCCGCGTCTCCGGTTCGGAGAGCGGGTATGGACCCGCGCCGTACTGGAACGGGTCGGGGAGGAAATTAGAAGGATAATTGCGGTTCAGGTTGCCGTCGGTCGGTTTCGGAATGCGAATTTCCGCGCCGTCGAAATCCGGCAGCGCGCCTTCGGGCAGGAGGCGATAATACGCGCCGCCGCGTTCATCAGGGGCGCGTTGCACCATCAGGTGCGGGTCTTTGGTGCTGATCTTCCATTCACCCAGCGGGTCCGGCACACGCATCTGCGTGATAATGCCGTCACCGTTCAAATCCTGTGGCAGCAAACCGCCCGTATAGACATCGCCGGGTGTGTATCGCCCGTTGCCGCACCAGTAGTACGGCGTCTTCAGGGCGAGTTCCGCGCCGTCCGGGTTGAGCCGTGGGATGATATACACCACTTGGGTGTCGAGCAGTTCGGTGATGTCGGGATCGCTGCCGTGCTGTGTGCAAAGGGTGTAGATCGTGTGGAGCGGCACCATCGAGGCGGTCAGTTCCTCGGCATGAATACAGCCGTCAATGTAATACCCCGGCTTCGTGTCGCCCGCGCCGGTGTCGGCGTTCGTCAGTTCGACGAGGATGATCGCACGCCCCTGCACGCTTGCGCCGATGTCGTGCCGCGTGACGAGTTGCGGGTACGCCGCCGCCAGCGCGTCAATTGCCGCCTCCATCTCTGCAAAATCGTAGTAATGATCGAACGCAAGATTCACCGCCATCTCTCCACCTCCGTGCAACGAAATCCGAAACGAGAGAATCGCTGCTTCAATGCGGGACAGAGACGACCGCCGCGCCGCTGTCGGAAACGTACGGATGTTCCGGCACAATCGGGCGGCCCTCCGCGAAGCGGGCGAGGTCGAAGGGGGCAGCGTCTTCGGGCTGTTCGTCGGTTGCCGCCCAATCCGCCATCAGTTTGCCGACGTACGGCCCGCTCTTGAAGCCGCTACCGCTAAACCCCGCCGCCAGAAACAGCCCCTGTGCGCCGAGGTGCGATTCCAGAATCGGGCAGGTGTCCGGCGTCATATCGAGGATACCCGCCCAGTGCCGCGTCACCGCCGCACCTTCCATATCGGGGACGCGCCGCGCCAGCGTCTGCTTGCTGTCCGCGATGATGTCGGCATCCGCCGATTCGGTGTACTCGTCGGCGGACGCGACGGCACGGCTGCGCTGCCGTACGCCGATGAGGGTTTCTGTCTCACCGTACGGGCGGAAATACGAGCCGAGGGCAGCGTCAATGAAGACCATATGCCCGCCCGCGCCCTCCGGCAGATTGCCTTGCCGCCGGAACAGCACAACCTGCGTACGGTGCGGCACGATGGGCAATTCCACCCCGACCGCGCGGAAAAGCGGCACGCTCCACACCCCCGCGCAGACGATCACGAGCGACGCACTCCATTCGTCAGTCTCGGTGGAGATGCCGACGACGCGCCCGCCCGCAACCCGCAACGCCGTCACCGCGCTCCCCGTGACGATCTCCGCGCCAAAGCGGGTTGCCGCCTCCGCAAACCCCTGCGCCGTCTGCCCCGGCATCGCACAGCCGCTGTCCGGTTCGTAGGCACAGGCGGTTTGGTCGTCCACATCGGCATACGGCGCGAGTTTTCGCACATCATCGCGGTTCACGACGCACGTATTGACGCCGACGCTCTGCAACATCCGCACATTCGCCCGCAGCGCATCCACATTCTGGGGCGTGACGGTCTGGACGAAGCCAGTACGCGAGAAGCCGGGGTCGCCGACGCCGATACGTCGCCGCCAGTCGGTGAAATACGGCAGGCTTTCGTTGGCGAGACGGGCTTCGTGGGGGTTGGTGTAATGCATCCGCACCAGCCCGCCCGATTTGCCCGTACTCGCCCCCGCAATCTCGCCCCGGTCGAGCAGTACGACATGGACGCCGCGCTCCGCGAGATGGAATGCGGTGCTTGTCCCGTTCACCCCGCCCCCGACGACAATTGCTTCTGCGGTTCGTGTTGCCATCGTTGCGCCTCCCCTATTGCCTGCCCACACGATCTGTTGGGCGTATCGTAGCACGCTCGTTGTTACACCAATCGTGCAGGAGCGCGGTATCATACGAAACAGGTGCGACACCCAGACAGGAGACCCGCCGATGCGACATCGCCCCCTCTTTCATGCTATCGCCGCTGCGTTCACCGGGGCAACGATGCTGCTCGCCGCCTGCGGGGGCGCAGACCCAACGACGATCCCGACCGCCACCGCAGGCGTCAACCGCGTCCCGAACGGCACCGCAACCGCAGTTGCCGCCGCGAACCGCCCCGCCACCGCGACCGCCCCCATCGGGCCGCAAGGCATCGCCCCGACAGGCAACGATTTGCCAACCGCAGCGGCGACCAACGTACAGCCCACCGCGACCGCTCCTGCCCAATCTGCTGTTGCCGCCGCGCCGACCGCGACCCCGAGCGCCACCACCCGCCCCGCAACTGCCGCCACCACACCGGGCATCACGACGATTGCCGCCGCTGCGACGCGCACCGTTGCCCCGACGCCGCGCCCAAACAATACAGCCGCACCGACACCAAACCCCGCGCTGCGTGCCGCGCCCGCCGCACCCACCGGATCGCCGGAGCCGCATCAGGTGCCGGGTGGCACGCTCATGCTCCCGTCGGGCTTCGATGTCAATATTTACGCGACCAAACTCGGCGGCGCACGCTTCATGGCGGTGCGCCCGACCGATGGCATGTTGTTCGTTGCAGATGCGAACGGGCGCATCCTCATCCTGCCGGACGACAACAACGACGGCGTTGCGGATCGCACGCAAGTTTTCGCCAGCAACCTCAATCAGCCATCCAGCATCGCATTTTATCAGGACTGGGTCTATGTCGGGGAGACGAACGAAGTCGTGCGCTTCCCCGCCCCAAACAACGCGATGACAGCGCAGGGGAACAAGGAAGTTGTCGTGGGAAACCTTCCCACGGGCGGTCACTGGACACGCACCGTCGTCTTCGGACCGGACGGCAAACTGTATGTCTCGGTCGGCTCGTCGTGCAATCTCTGCGAGGAGAAAGACCCGCGCCGCGCCGCGATCAATGTCTATGACCCCGACGGAACAAACGGGCGGTTGTACGCGACGGGGCTACGGAATGCCGTTGGCGTTGCCTTCCAACCTGGCACCGGTCAGATGTGGGTAACGGTGAACGGGCGCGACAGCATCGGCGACGACATCCCCCCGGACGATCTGCGCACCGTTTCAGACGGCACATTTTATGGCTGGCCGTACTGCTACAACGGTCCGACGCCGAACCCGGAATATAAAGATGCTGCCCGTTGCGCGGATGTCCCGCCCGACTCTGTCGCATTACAGGCGCATTCCGCCGTCTTGGGTATCGCCTTCGGCGACCAGTTTGCCGCGCCGCAGCAGTATAAAGACAGCATCTATCTCGCGTTCCACGGCTCGTGGAACCGCACCGTGAAGACGGGATACAAGGTGGTGCGGGTACCGCTGGTGAACGGCGTCCCCGGCACGCCGGAAGATTTCGCCTTTGGCTGGCTCCCCGGCAACGCGGACGATCCCGGCAAAGTCTGGGGCCGCCCCGTCGGTGTGACCATCGGCAAAGATGGTGCGTTGTACATCACCGACGATTCCACCGGCACTCTCTACCGCATTACCGCGAAAGGGCAATAGGGGAAGCAACGAACAACAAGATACGAGTATGAGTTCGTGATACAGTGGTGGGGCATTGGTAATGCCCCACGATTATTGAGCGGCATGTGTATCTTGCTACTCGTTACTTTCTCATTCCTACTGGCACACAACATGCTTTATCTCTTGATCGTAAGGGGATGCGCTGGGCGTCCCCGTGGGTGGGAGGGAGTTTTACCGCTATGAGTGCCACACCGCCGATTGCTACCGCGCCGCCCGACGCCGCACAGCGTGTCCCGCCACAACCGTCAATGCGCCGCCCCGATACGAGTGGAAATGTCCCGCCCGTCGCAGTATTCGACGGCGCGAAAGTGCAGTTCGGCAAAACCGAGGTACTGCACGGGCTGACATTTGATGTGCCGCACGGCACGATCCTCGGTGTGATCGGGCCGAGCGGTAGCGGCAAAAGCACCACAATCAAATTAATGCTCGGTATGCTCAAAGCGACGGGCGGCACGGTGCGCCTGTTCGGGCGCGACCCACTCAAGTTGCGCCGCACTGACCGCGAGCGCATCGGGTATATGCCGCAGGATTTCGTCCTCTATCCCACCCTTACAGCAGCAGAGACGCTGCGCTTCGCCGCGTCGGTATACGGCATCCCATTCTGGGAATCGAAGCGGCGCAGCGATGCCCTGCTGGAATTCGTGGACCTCGCAGAGGCGCACAACCGCCGTGCGGACGACCTCTCCGGCGGGATGAAACGGCGGCTCTCGCTCGCGGCGACACTGATGCACAACC
>JBBRMX010000231.1:0-5874 GCA_038230615.1 Thermomicrobiales bacterium
CAAGCGCACGTTCGATCTGCGCCGGTTCGTCCCGCACGATGCCGTAGAAGACGATCTGATGCCCATCTGCGGTCAGTTGCTCCGTGAGGATGCGCCCGCTCGTGTCGGTCTCCGGCGTGCGCGTGTCGCTGACCGTGACAATTGCCACGCGCACGGTGCGGACTTCTGCGGCAGCGCGGGCTTCGTGATCGCGTGCGCTCGTCTCGTGCGTGCGTGTATCGGTCCCGGCGGCAGGCACGGTCGGTTCGCTCATACGCCGACCCCAGCGGGTGACACGACCGGCACACCCTCGATGCGAGCGAGTTCACCCGTGAGAAACCACGGCGAGGTACGCGTAACGCGCACATGCACCATCTGACCGAGGCGGTCTACCGTGTCCTCGAAGAAGACGAGTTTGTTGCCCCGCGTGCGCCCGCGCCAGCGTCCGTCGCCCTGCCCGTCCACGAGCACTTCCATCTCCTGCCCCAAGAGGCGTTCGTTGTGCGCGGTCGAGATGCGCTCCTGCAACCGCTCCACCGCCTGATGGCGGGCGAGTTTCGTCTCGCGCGGTACATCGTCCTCCCAGCGTGCAGAGGCAGTACCGGCACGCGGGGAGTACATCGCTACATGCGTCACATCGCAGTGCACGTCTTCCAGCAGTTCGAGGGTGTGGGCAAACTGCGCGTCCGTCTCGCCGCAGAAGCCGACGATGATGTCGGTGGCAATCGTGGTGTCCGGCATAATCTCGCGGATTTGCGCGATCTGCCGCCGGTAGTCATTCGCGGCGTAATTACGGCGCATTCGGCGCAGTACTTCATCGTCGCCTGCCTGCACCGGGAGGTTGATGTGTTCACAGACCTTTGGCATATCGGCGACCGCCCGGATAATACGCTCCGACATATACGCGGGGTGCGATGTGAGGAAGCGGATACGATCAAGCCCCGGCGTATCGTGGATCGCCTCGAAGAGGTCCGCGAGATCGGTGCCGTCTTTGAAATCGTAGCCGTAACGATCTACGATCTGCCCCAAGAGCGTCACTTCGCGCACGCCCCGCGCCGCGAGTTCCGCCACTTCGCGCTGCAAATCGGCAATCGGGCGGCTGCGTTCCTTGCCGCGGCGATACGGCACGATGCAGTACGAGCACACCTTGTTGCAGCCCATGATAATCGGCACGAACGCCGTCACCGAGGCAGCGGTGTTTTCGGGAAGGTAATAATGCGGCAAGGCGAGGAGATCATCGTCCATCTCCGGCAGGATGCGCCCCAGTTCGTCGAGTGCGGACGGCTCGAAGACGAGATCGAGTACGGGATACTGGCGCATTAACTCGTCTTCGTGCTTGGTCGCCATGCACCCCGTGAGGGCGATTTTGAGGTCGGGCTTGAGCCGCTTGAGACGGTAGAGGGAACCGATCTTGCCGCGCACTTTGTCCTCGGACGCCTGCCGCACGACGCACGAATTGAGCACGATTACATCCGCGTCCGCCTCGGTGCGTGCCTCGCGCAGACCCGCGTGCTGAAACGCCGCCGCCATCTGCGCCGATTCCGCTACATTCATCTGGCAGCCAATCGTCCAGATGAAATACTTCTTCGCCTCGTCGTATTCATCGCCACTGGCGGGCGCAGGTTCGGTCGTTGGTGCCCAAAGCGGCATGATTGGAGTGGTTGTCGTCATAATTCAGCCCCCGCCGGTGCGGTCGCACAGTCGAACGGAGCGTGGCGCGTGCCACACCCGAACGCACAGTATAGCACGGGCGGCGCGGTTCGGGGGGCGTAAACGTCGGGCAAGCGGTGGGGCGGCGATACCGGCGACCAAACATGCACCGCCCCCCGATTGACTTTGTGGCGTCCGGTGGCTATGATGGGCTGCACGGCGGGGAGCGGTTCCCTGCACACGAGGAGGCACCACGAGTGAAACTGATTATCGCCGTCGTCCAGAATGAAGACGCCGATAACGTCGTGGATGCGCTGCTCGAAGCCGAATACCGCGCCACTCGTCTTGCTAGCACCGGCGGTTTTTTGCGCCGGGGCAATACCACTATCATGATCGGCGTGCAGGATGAGCAAGTGGACACGGTGCTCGATCTCATCCGTGGGCAGGCGCGGTCGCGGCAGGCGGGTGAAAACAACGCCCCGATTCAGACTGCTGCCGCGACGGTCTTCGTGCTCGATCTCGAAGATTACCAGCGGCTCTAGCCTTCCCTTCCGCTCGTTTCTGTTTGCCCCGTCGGCACGCGGCGGGGCATTTGCCGTGCGCGGTATCTACGGTGTCCCGGTCCGTATTGGGTGGGATACGGTACTGCTGCTCGCACTGCCGTTCGTCGGATGGGTTGCGGCGGGACGGCAGGGTGCGTTGCCGGTTGTCGGCGCGATCATCGGGGCGGTCATCGGCGTGTTCTATCTCGCTTCGATGGCGACGCACGAATTGGCGCATGTTGCAGCGTCAACACAGCGCGGTATTCCAGTGCGCGAAGTGCGGCTCTCGGTATTGGGCGGCGCGACGGAGATCGCCGCCGAGCGCGGCACCCCGACTGATGAATGCCTCATCGCTCTCGCAGGGCTTGGCACGAGTGCCGCCATCGGTGCGGTCGCGGGCATTGCCGCGTTGCTGCTGCGCGAGAGCGGCGGCGCGATCTACGCAGTTGTGCTTGCGCTGGCAGCGATCAATGGCGTGTTGTTCGGGCTGAATGCGCTCCCCGCGTTCCCGCTGGACGGCGGGCGCATCGTCCGCGCCGCCGCATGGTATCTCACCGACGACCTCGTTGCGGGAACGCGCTTCGCCGCTGCGTATGGGCAGTTTTCCTCGTGGGTGCTGCTTGCACTGGGCGTTACTGCGCTGTTTGTCGCGCCCGCTGCGGGGGTGTGGGTCGCGCTGCTTGGCTACGCCATCGGGCGGGCGGGGCGCATCGCCTTCCTCCAAGTGCTGTGGCGCGAGACGAGCCGCCATCTTCCCATCGAGACAGTCACCGGTCCCGGCCCGCTCTTGGCACCAGATAAATTCGTCGGTGAAGTAGTGGATGTGTTTCTGTCCGACCGCCTGAGTGGGCCGCGACCTGTCGGGCGCAATGGCGAGATGATCGGTATCCTCGATCTAGACACCAATGTACGCCGCGTGCCGCGTACACTCTGGATGGAAACGACGGTCGGCACGGCGATGACGCCCATCGAACAATTGCCGCGTCTCGTTCTCACTCCCGGCATGACGCTCTTCGACGGGCTGAAACTGCTCGACGAGACGGGGCAACGCACCGTTGCGGTGGTAGACGGCACCGGCACCGTGCGCGGCATCGTGACGAAAGAGCGCATTGACCGCTGGGTTCGCAGCCGCCTGCGTGAAGACGGCGTGCGCGTCCGCACCCCACCCACGCGGGCAATGTAAACGCGGCTGACCAAAAGATGAAAAGAAAAACCTCTCCTCCGCGTTGCGGGAGAGAGGTTTAGTGCGGGGATCAAGCCCCGTATCACGGCATTAAAGCCGCGTGCCGTCGCCGATCATGCGGGGCTGCAATGCGGGGGCGGTTCCGGCGGGTTCCGCGAGCAGGTTGCCCATGCCGTCTGCCAGCATTCCCCGCGTCGGGCGCAGATAGCGCAAGGGGTTGTACGAGAACGAGAACTCCTGCGTCGTCAGCGGGTCATCGAAGCCACGCAATTCCCATTCGCCGTCCGGATAGAGGGCTGCGATCTCGCGGGCGACGGTCTCGGCATCATCAATGTCGAGGAAGACATTACGCTGTACGCCTTTGCCTTCTTCCACGACTTGCACGATCTCGCGGCGGGTCGGGCTGACGATGATATAGCATGCCACATCCTGTACACTACGCTCCGCGACCACCGGGATTTGCGAGATGCATTCGATATCGCCTTCAACGCTGCACTGGCACGCGAGGCGCAACGGTGCGGCTTTGAGTTTGCGAATCTCGGCGTTTGTGCGGTCGCTGACATTGAATTCCGGGTCCACTGCGACTTTGCAGGTGCCGCACAAGCCGTGTCCCCGGCAGTTTGCCAGATTGAACGGGAAGCCGTAGATGTCTACCCCGTTGTCCAGCGCGGTCTTGCGGAGGTTCGCGCCGTACGGCACCTCGACCACGACCCCTTCGTGCGAAAAATTGACCTTCGGCATGGCTCCGCTTGCTCCTTCGTCCGCGTACAATCCGCACACTTCTGCGCGTAGTTTAGCACAGCGCACGGCGGGCAACGACCAGCCCGACTATTGCTACGGGACTATCGCCGTTGCGGGCATTTCCGGTCAACGCGGCGGGCAGCGATTGGAGAGACAGTACCGTCGCCACGCCCTATCGCATCTCGTCGCCGCGCGGCTAGTGATTGACACATCCGTTCGCCGCTCGTAGAATGTTCGTTCCGGGGCCGTGTGGCTCCCGGTGTGATGCCTTTCCGCCTCAGACGGCGCGTGGCTTGCACCGCCACGATGATACTCTGCTGAGGCGATTTACTCCACGGAAAGGGAGGAACGGTGCGTACGTACGAAATGATGGCGGTCTTTGCCCCGGATATTCCGGAAGACCAGATGCCCGCTTCGCTGGAGCGCGTCTCCGGCTATGTCACCACTGCCGGTGGCGAAGTGACGGAACTCGTCACCACGTCCCCATGGGGGCGGCGACGGCTGGCGTATGAGATCCTGAAATACCGCGACGGCTTTTACGCCCTCTATCACCTCAACCTTCCCCCGGAAGGCATCAACGACATGGAGCGCGATCTCAAGCTCGACGCGCAGGTGATCCGTCACCTCATCACGAGCTACGAACCGCCCAAGCCGAAGAAACTGAGCAAGAAGGAACTCGCCGCCCAAGCCGCACAGGCGGAAGCCGAAGCGAACGGCACGAACGCTGAGACGACTGATACCGCACCGGACGCCGCACCCGTAGCAACGCTTGATCCCGATACCGCCCCCGCTGATCCCAGCGGCGTAGACACCGCAACCCCGCCCACTGCAGAAACCCCAGAAGTCGAAGAAGAGTAACCCGCAAAAGAGCAAACCCGCGGAGTGCCCGCACGCGTGTCGGGCGACAGAGACTAGAGAAAGGATGTGCGCGATGGCCCGTTCGGTGAACAAAGTGATGCTGATTGGCAATGTTGGGCGTGACCCCGAAGTGCGGTACACGCCGAGCGGACAAGCAGTCGCAAACTTCTCGCTCGCCACGAGCCGCAGCCGCAAAGATGCGGGCGGCAACTGGCAGGACGAGACCGAGTGGCATCGCATCGTCGCGTGGGAACGCCTCGCGGAGACCGCATCGCAGTACCTTCGCAAAGGCAGCAAGGTGTACATCGAAGGGCGCATTCAGTCCCGCAAGTACACCGACAATGCGGGCGTCGAGCGCACGTCGTACGACATCGTGGCGAACGACCTCACACTGCTCGACCGCCGCGAAGACACCGGCGGCGGGAGCGGCACCGATGATTGGGATGCAGACCCCGCCCCCCGCCCGCAACAGCGGCAAGCACCGCAGGGCAATGGCGGCGGCAATGCCCGCCCCCAACGCCCCGCATCGCGCCCCGAAGAAACATTTGGCTCAGAAGATATGGACGAGGTGCCGTTCTAGTACGGCGCATCCGGGAGGAATAACGTAATGGCAGACAATCAGCAGAATGCACCGTCCGATAGCCGTCCCCCGCGCCCGATGGGTGGCGGCGGTGGCGGTGGCGGGTTCCGTAGCGGTGGCGGCAGCGAAGGCGGCGGCGGATTCCGTGGCGGCGGCAGCGTCGAAGTCGTCGTTTGCAGGGAAGGCGGCGGTCGCTTTGGCGGCGGGGGTGGCGGTGGCTGTCGTTTCGGCGGCGGCGGCGGTGGCGGTCGTTTCGGCGGCGGTGGCGGTGGCGGTCGCTTTGGCGGCGGTGGCGGTGGCGGCGGCAGTCGGCGCAAGGTAGACCTGTTCGCCGCTGACGG
>JBBRMX010000232.1:0-5865 GCA_038230615.1 Thermomicrobiales bacterium
GACACTACGGATTGCACCGCGAAGGCGGTAGCGCGTACGCAATCTCGGAAGGAACGGCTATGAAGGTTTCAGCATCCGTCAAGAAGCGCAGCCCGGACGACATCATTGTGCGTCGCAAGGGCGTCGTGTATGTCATCAACAAGCGCAACCCGAAGCACAAGCAGCGGCAGGGCTAAACCCGCCCGCGCATGGCGTACGGCACGAACGGGGAGGGTGGATGCCATCGCTCCCTTTTTCGTGTGTCCGGTTGTACCGTGCGCGAAGGCGGGCGAAGGAGGAAGCGATGACCGACATGCGGCAGGCACTCTACCTCATCGCCGACGAGATGCGCGGCATGGCGACCGTCGGCAACACCTTCGCGGGCAACATCTACGAAGTGGAGCGGGCGCACCGCATCATGGCACTCGCCGCCGATATCGCCGCGCTCGCAGATGGCACGACCCCGGAGGCGATGCAGGGAGAGTTCTTCGCGGAGCCGTGGCATCGCGCCTCGCCCGCTATCGGTGTAGATGCCGCCGTCACCGATCCGGCGGGTGCGCTGTTACTTGTCCGGCGGCGAGACAACGAGCGGTGGGCAATGCCGGGAGGGTTGGCAGAGATCGGGCAGACGCTCGCGGAGTCGGTACTGCGCGAACTCTGGGAGGAAGCCGGGTTGCGGGGGCGTGCAGCGCACCTGCTCGGTGTCTTCGATGGGCGGTTGTGGGGATCGCAGGCACGGACACACCTGCTGAATATCGTCTTCCGTGTGGAGTGCGACACGTTCACGCCCGTCGCGGGCATCGAGATGCTCGACGCCCGCTTCTTCCCGCAGGATGCACTCCCCGATTCCTTGCATCCCGGACACGAGCAGCGCATACCGGAAGTGTTGCGGCGTCTCCGAGGCGCGGAGCACACATATATTGACCCCGCCGATTCCACTACTGCCGCGATGCCAATGCACCAACGTCCGGCAGAGTAGCGCAGCATCGTTCATGTCATGCGATGCCCGTAACGGCGTCCACGCAGGGCGACCCCGATAGGATCAGCGAAACGCGCGTGTCCACTAGTCGTTTATTCTGGTGCGACAGACCCGTTCGATGCTGCCTGCTGCGCTATCGCCTCGCGCAGTTGTTCGAGCGTCGGCACGGTGATGCCGAGGGCAGAGAGTTGCAACTCGATCCGCTGATTGTTCGCACGGATGAGCGGGATGATAATATTGAGCAGATACGCCGTGACGTATTCCGGGTCGCCCATCTCGTCGCCATCCGGTCCAATGTCGGGCGTGTTTTCGCCCGCCTCTGCGATGAGTAGCTGGATTTCTTCCATTGTCAGACCCAGTGACATGCGTTCCCCTCCCGATCAATCGTCCGTTCGTCTGTCCCGCGTACTATACCCGAAGGAGGGAAATATCGCCCTTCCTGTCTGCTATGATGCGTGTATTGTGTGTCCCGCTGTGATGAGGAGAATGCCGCCCGATGCAACCGTACCCGCCGGACCGATTTGCGACACTCCTTGCCCGTATCGAGCCGCGCCCGTGGCATACCGCGGCGCGGTTCTTGCTGCATTCGGAGCGGGCAGCGGTGCAAGTAGACGACATCGCCCGCCCGCAGGCAGTAGCGATCCTCTGGGAGAGCGGCGCGTATTTCGTGCCACTCGGCAACCCCACCGCGTTGCTCGATTTTCTGGCGGAGGAACCGGCGGTGACGCGCATCTGGGTCTCTGACCGTGCAGCCGCGCATCTCGTTGCGGGGACGATGCTCGGCGAGGATGCCGCGCCCGTGACGATTCTCGCGGCAGGCGACGGGTGGAGCCTGACGCCGCTCGATACCGCGCATCTCTCGCCGCGCACGCTCACGCCGGACGATGCTCATGCCCTTACCGCGCTGCTTGCGGGAGGGGGCGAGTGGCTCACGGGTATGTTCGGGAGTGCTGCAGCACTGCTGGCAGAGGGAAGCGCGGTCGGCGTGGAACACGAGGGGCGGCTTGTCTCGGTTGCGGCGACATGGACGATTGCGCCGCCGTATGCGGAAGTCGGAGCGCACACCGACCCCGCCGCACGCCGCCGCGGCTATGCAACTGTCTGCGTGCATCGCCTGATGGAACTCCTCACGGAAGGCGGGATACGCCCGCAATGGACATCGTTTCGGGACGACAACGCACTCGCGCACCGTTTCGGGTTGACCCCGGCAGATTCAGGCGTCGAATACCGGAGGGAAGAATAGCATGGCAGACACGCAGGACGACCGGAGCCACGTTTTTGACACCACAAAATGGGAGCGGCTGGAATCGCCGGAACGCATGGCGCGGCTCAACCCGCCAGAGATGATCGCCCGCTTGGGTTTGCATCCCGGTATGCACGTCGCCGACCTCGGCAGCGGTACGGGGGTGTTCACCGTCGAACTGGCGAAGGCGGTCGGACCGACGGGGCGCGTCTTCGCACTGGACGGCAGCGAGGAAATGATCCGCGTCGCGGGGTCGAAAAATCTGCCGCCGACGGTGCGCGTGATGCATGTAGACCTCAGCCACGACCTGCCGATGCCGGAGGGCAGCCTCGATTGCTGCCTGATCGCGTTCGTGCTGCACGAGATTGAGCCGCCCGCGCATATGGTGGCGCAGATGTTCCATGTACTGCGGCACGGGGGCAGCGTGGCAGTGATCGAATTCAAAGACGAAAGCACGCAGGGGCCGCCCGCTGCCCGCCGTATCGGGATCGGCACCCTGACCGCGATGCTGACGGCGCAGGGGTTCGAGAACCCTGCGGTCGTGTGGGAGAGCGACCGCGAATATCTGATGATCGCCACCCGTCCCGATCAGGCGAAGCAGTTCTAGCAGCATCACGAAACAACGACAGGGGCGCGGCGATAGATGCCGCGCCACTGTCGTGTGTACGCGCGGCGCGGCGCAGGCATCGCATCCAATACAGCCAGCACATGCCGTACATGCACATCGGGGGCATCGAGCGCGTCCGCGACAACGCCCCGCCCATACCACGGTGCGTATGCCGCACGGAGCAGCGCGACTGCACGCGCCGGGTCAGCGGCGGACGCCACCGTACCGCGCCCCCGCGCCACAATGTGTGCCCGATGGACCGCGCCATCGGTGCAGATACAGACCACCGGCACGAACCGCGCCCGGTATTGCCGTGCCAACCGTCGCCACGCAGACCGCAACCCCAATGCCCCTGCGACAGTGTCCACAATCACCGATTGTCCCGTCGCCAGTTGTCGCGCCGCGAGACGCAAAAGCAGCAATTCCGCCGCATAGACGACGCCGCGCGGATCAGGCGGCAGGAACATGCCACCACTCGCAAGCACATCATCGAGCGCGATTACCGGAAGAGCGCGTGCGTCGCGGAGCGCACCGGCGAGCGTGCTCTTGCCCGTCCCCGCCGCGCCCGCAATGAGCAACAATGCGGGCGCATCGCACCATGCAACCGGACTCGGCATACACTCTCCCTTTCCTACATCCCGCAACGCTACATATTGCCATGATTACCGCTCGTCACAAACCTACTTTATTCCAAATGCTTACAGCGCACACACGGCACGATCACATATCGCGCATATAGTTTGCAAGCATTGCATATTTATTGTCGAGTATCGTGTTTCCTGCGCCAATGCTGAATCGAGGGAGAATCATGAACACTGAAACGCCGAAACGCACGCTGACACGCCGACAGGCTCTGAAAGTTGGGGCGGGCGTCACCGCAGGCGCATTTTCGTACGAGTGGTACATGAATCACTTTCGGCAGGCAAATGTCGGGGCAGCGGCGGCGGGCAAATTGTCCGATATCGAGCATGTCCTGTTTATTGTGCAGGAGAACCGTTCGTTCGACCATTATTTCGGTACATTCAAAGGCGCACGGGGATACAGCGACCCCGCCGTCTTGCAGCAAGCGAACGGGCAGACGATCTTTCACCAGCCGGACCCGACGAGTGTTGGCGGCAATTACCCCGGCTACCGCCTCCCGTTCCGCCTCGAAACCGGGACGCTTACAGGCGGGGCGTGCGTCTCCGACCCCGATCACGGATGGGTAACGAACCACACCAACTACAACAACGGCAAGATGGACGGCTTTATGCAGTCGCAGATTAATGCGGGCAACAGCGCGAAAGGCCCCGTCGTGATGGGCTATTACACCAAAGACGACTTGCCGTTTTATCACGCCCTCGCGGATTCCTATACGCTGTGCGACCACTACCACGCTTCGCTCATCGGGCAGTCCGACCCGAACCGCCTCTACTTGATGGCGGCGAGCGTAGACCCGGACGGCAAGAACGGCGGCCCGGTCATCAACACGGCGACGAACCGGGCGGCGGTGCGAGGCATTCTCTCGTACAAAACGATGCCCGAAGTGCTGGACGAACACGGCATCTCGTGGAAAACCTATCAATCGCCAGACGCGACCGCGCTCACGAATATGCTCTATTTCTTCCAGCAATATCAACTCGGCACGGCATCGCCGACGCGCTACGCGAATGCCTTCGGGTATACCTTCCCAGAAAACTTTGTGGCGGATTGCGCAGCGGGAACACTGCCACAGGTTTCGTGGTTGCTCACCTCCGCCGCGAATTCGGAACACCCACCCGCCCCTCCCGGCGCGGGAGAATACGATGTACAGACCGCTATCAATGCCGTGCTGGGCAATCCCGCCCTCTACGCGAAGACCGCGATTTTCCTGACGTGGGACGATCCCGGCGGCTTCTTCGATCACGTCGTGCCGCCCGTCGCGCCCCCCGGCACCCCCGGCGAGTACATTACCTCGCCGCAGACGGCGGTGCCGTCGCCATCCGATCTCGGCACGCCGCCGATCCTCGGCCCGATTGGTCTGGGGTTCCGTTTGCCGATGATCGTCATTTCGCCGTTTTCGCGGGGCGGGTTGGTGTCGTCGGACCTGTTCGATCACACGTCGTTACTGCGCTTCCTCGAAACGCGCTTCGGTACGCCTGTGCCGAACCTGACCACATGGCGGCGCAATCTGGTGGGCGACATGACGAACGCCTTTAACTTCGGCAACCCGGACGCGACAACGCCGACGCTGCCATCGGTTGCGCCCGTGCTCGCGTCGCAGTACGCGCAGTGCGTTGCGGGGGGTCTCGGCACGGTCTATGCCAGTTTCCCGACGACACAGAGCGATGCCGCGCAAGAACCCGGCACACGCCCGCACCCATCGGGACAAGTACTCCCGATAATTGGCGGCATCCAGCAGCCAATCGGCGCACCGGAAGGCGGTTCGCGGGTCCGCATTTTCGGCGCGGCCTTCCGCGCCAATGTGATCGTCACCTTCGACGGAGTGCAGCAGCCGATACGGTCGGTCAGCGCGGACGGCACCGAGATTTTCATTACGACCACGCCGCACGCCCTCGGGCCGGTGGATGTGACGGTAACAAACCCCGGTTATCCCGGCACCACCGCAGCAGGTGGATACGTTTATACCGACATTCTGGTGGTGCCGCCCACACGTACACCGGCGCCGACGCAAAGTGTGGGGCAAACGCCGCAGCCACAGCCACCTGTTCGCCCGCCCGCAGCCACCACCATACCTGCGATGGGGACACCTATCGCTATCCCACCCCGGCGCGGCGAAGGGTGACACCCGTATCTCGTCCGGTGCGGTATCGTTGCCGCCCTGTTGCTGGGAAGGTGTGCGGAAAGGCGTAACCGGGCACGTTTAATAGGAATAGCGACGGAGCCAGTCGCGGTGGTCTACGAGATAGGTAGCAAGATCGGGGTAGGGCGCGGCATCCGGTGCGGCACGCAGACGGGCAATATCGAGGATGCCGCGCCGCGCCCCGATGATGCGGTCACCATGCGATGACCTTCATTCGTGTGCCGAAGCCACGCACGATAAACGACTCGATCATTGCGTTATGCATCGCTGTCTAA
>JBBRMX010000233.1:0-5761 GCA_038230615.1 Thermomicrobiales bacterium
CCGCTGTATCGAAGACCCCGTGAATATCACGATCTACCCCGATACCTTCCAACTCATCACGAACAACGAACTGAGCATCGGCGATCTCGGCGGGTTGCCCATGGTGCAGGTGCGGGCGGTCGCCCTGCGCGGCTGGAACCGTATCCTGAAGCGGATTTTCGACCTTGTGGTGTCGTCGGTTGCTCTCGTCGTCAGTTCGCCGCTGATGCTTACGCTGGCGATCCTCGTCAAACTATCGTCGTCCGGCCCGGTCTTTCTCGTGCAAGAGCGGGTGGGGCAGGACGGTAGACCGTTCGGCTGTATCAAATTTCGCACGATGTGCGAGGACGCGGAGCGCGAGAGTGGCCCTGTCTGGGCGACGCACGATGATCCTCGCCGCACGCGTATCGGTGCATTCATGCGCCGGTACTCGCTGGACGAGTTCCCACAGTTCATCAATGTGCTTTTGGGCGAGATGAGCGTCGTCGGACCGAGACCGGAACGCCCATTTTTCGTGGAGAAATTCCAGCAGTCTATCCCGCGCTATGCTCGCCGCCACGCCGAAAAAGCAGGACTGACGGGATGGGCGGTGGTCAATGGGTTGCGCGGCAACACGAGTATCGAGGAGCGCACCCGCTACGACCTGTATTATGTCGAAAATTGGTCGCTGCTCTTCGATCTCAAAATCGTCGCCAAGACGATGCTGCTTGTCTTCCGTGACCGCAATGCGTACTGATCGGTACCGAAATCTGGCGGGAACATCTGGTCGCATCTGCGCGTCTTCTCTCTGCAATAGGAATGTAACAAGGAAGGGGCAACGAATGCGACGTACACGGTGGTCTATGGCACAAACGGCGATACTGACGATCCTGCTGCTGCTGCTGGCAGCCCCTCTTACCGTCGGGGCGGCAGACCCGGTGCCTGCCGCAAATATCATCACACGCCTCGGCGCACCCCCGCCAGTAATTGCCCCGATGCTGGCGATGATGGGTGATGCCCGCACCGCGCAGACCGCCCACTTCGTGGCGAAGGGGAGCATCACCGCGACGGGGGACGATCTCACTATCGCGCTCAACGGCGATGTGAGTATGCAGGGCAACCTCCGTATGCGGCTCACGCTCGGTGGAAGTGTGCTCGCGGGGACGCCGGTTCCGCCGATCGATATTATCAGCGTTAATAACGAGTTGTATGTCTATGTCCCTGCCGAGTTTGGCATCGGTGATACGGCGGCATGGGTGCTGATTGACCAGAATGTGCTGAACACGAACATGCGCGGATCGGGAAGCGAGGTCGCGCAACTGCGCGACCTCGCTTCCCTCCTGCAACAAGTCAAGGTCGGCAAGATCGAAACCCTTGCGGACGAGACGGTCAACGGCACATTGTCGGTGCATCAGCGTGTGATGGTAGACATCGCCGGTTTGGTGGGGAACGACAAGCCCGTGCCGCTGACGGTTGATCTCTGGCAGGGCAAAGCAGATATGCAGCCGCGACGCCTCACCATCAACGGGACGTATACCGACAGCGGCGATACCGCCACATTTGCCTTTGCGATGGATTTCACCTATGACGATGCGCCCGTCGCCGTCACCCGCCCCGCAACGTTCGTGAAATTGAGTACGCTGCTGGGCTAACTGCATTGCACGATTGCCCGCGAAGCCTCCCTGATTGTATTCAGGGAGGGTTTTCGTTTTTGATATAGGAAAAGTTGTGACTATTTATAGTGAACATTGTGACAAAATGCTATATTGCAAACGGTGCCCCGGCGCAGGGGCAGGACTGGTAGGGAAAGAGGAACGACCGTGAGAAGGATTCCGGGGCAGAGGTTGTGCTGACCGTCGGCGAGCAGAGCGTGACAAAGACGGGTGCATTCACCTACGCCTGACATGGCACAATTGCCGGCTGAACCACACTATTTCGTCTACCTCTCCTCGTTTCGGTCGTGCTGCTGCGCCGCGTTGCCCTACCCCTTTCCCGTCGTGCGTGCGACAATGGCGATGCGTGCCGGGATAGGCGGCGCGTGACTTTGCGCTTCTGCATTCGTGCCGCTGGGGGCTTCCGCGATGGCTGACCGGTTCGCTATCTTCCGCAACCGCCCGCTGATGACGCTGATGTACGGGCATTTCACGGTGGATTGCTACGTCGGTTTGCTCCCGGTGCTCTTTCCGCTCCTGCGCGATACATTTACCCTCGACCTCCGCACGGTCGGGCTGGTGACGCTGGCATACAGCGGCGTGGCGAGCATCTCGCAACC
The DNA here is from genome assembly GCA_038230615.1 of Thermomicrobiales bacterium. Taxonomy (GTDB): domain Bacteria; phylum Chloroflexota; class Chloroflexia; order Thermomicrobiales; family JALYUS01; genus JBBRMX01. The sequence goes on from JBBRMX010000233.1 coordinate 2,231, forward strand.
GCTTTTCGGCTGGCTAGCAGATCGGTACGGCACGCGCTTCGTCGGTGTTGCCTTGATCTGGACGGCGACGGTCTTCGCGCTGATCGGGTTTGCGCCGACCTTTCCGGTGTTGCTTGCCCTTGCGGGGGCGGCGGGGCTTGGCTCCGGGGCATTCCACCCGATGGGCGCGATGAACGCCAGCGCGGTCATCCCCGAAAAGCAGCGCAACACCGCGATGAGTGTCTACGTCACAGGCGGTACGGTCGGGGTCGCGCTCGGCCCGCTCGTGGGGGCGGTGCTGTTCAGCACATTCGGGCTACGCGGCACGGCATTGATGTTCTTTCCCGGTATTATCGGGGCGGTGTTGCTGCTCGTGCAGATGCGGAAAATCGCGCTGCGTCGCCCCGCGAAACTCGCAAACGGCATGGCGATCAAGCCGCCGCCCGTGCCGGTGCTGCCCATGTTGGCGGTGATCGGTGTGATGATGTCGCGTTCGTGGACCGTGCTCGGTATCGAGGCGTTCGTGCCGACATGGTACAAATCGCTCGGCTATTCGGCGTCGTTTTACGGCCCGCTGGCGACGACGATTGTGCTGGCGAGTGCGCTCGGTTCGATAGGCTCCGGCACGCTGGCGGATCGCTTCGGGCGGCGGACGGTGATCGTCGGCGCACTGGTGCTGACGGTGCCGACGATCCTGCTTTTTACCGCATTTACCGGCCCTATCGGGTTCGTGACGGGGGCATTGATCGGGCTGCTCGCCGCCAGCACCGGCCCGCTGATGCTCGTAATGGCGCAGCAACTGATGACGGGGCGGGCAGGGCTTGCCAGCGGGCTGATTCTCGGTCTCGGCTTCGTGACGGGCGCGATTGGCGTGCCGGTGATGGGCGCGATTGCCGATGTGTACGGTATCGTCGCGGCAATGCGCTTTCAAGTCATCATCGTCGTCGCCACGATTGCAGTCTCGTTCCTCTTGCCGACTGAGCGATACCTGCGCGACCTCACACGCAGCCGCGAGGATGCCCGCCATACCGGGCCGGTCTCCGTACCGGCCACGGCAGCCAGCGGCGATGGTGATTGAGTATTTCCACGAGGTGATCAATACATGACAACGACAAATATGGGTGCGCCCCCCGCACCCCGCGCCCGCGTGCTGAGCGGCTTCCGCGATTTTCTCCCGGCGCAGATGCGTGTGCGACAGCGAGTGACGGGGTTGCTGCGCGAGACCTTCGAACGGTTTGGCTACGAGCCGCTCGATACCCCGACACTGGAAGCAATCGAGGTTTTGCAAGGCAAGATCGGGCAGGACGAAAAACTGCTCTACCGCTTCGAGGATCACGGCGGGCGCACCGTCGGGATGCGTTACGATCTCACGATTCCGCTCGCCCGCGTCGTGGCGATGCACGCAAACGACTTGGTGTTGCCCTTCAAGCGGTATCACATGGGTCCGGTCTGGCGTGCGGATCGTCCACAGAAGGGGCGATTCCGCGAGTTCTGGCAGTGCGACGCGGATATTGTCGGCACAAAGAGCGTGCTTGCCGATGCTGAAGGGGTCGCCGTCTATAACGCGGTGCTGTCGGGGCTTGGGTTCACGGAGTATGCGGTGCGCGTCAATCACCGTGCCGTACTTGCTGCGCTGGCACCGTACGCGGGGCTACCGGACGAAAGCGCGATCACGCTCATCCGGGCGATAGACAAACTCGACAAAATCGGTGCGGACGTCGTAAAACGCGAACTCGCAGAACGGGGCATTGCTGCCGATGCCGCAGACCGCGTGCTTGATCTCATTTCGGTCAGCGGCTCGACGGATGAAGTGTTGGCGCAATTGCGGCAGCGGTTAGCGGACATCCCACCTGCGATGGCTGCTTTGGACGACCTCGCACAACTCTTTGCGTATGCCGCCGCGATGGGTGTGCCGGAGGGCAAGGCGGTGCTGTTCCCTGCCCTCGCACGCGGGCTGGATTACTATACTGGCCCGGTCTACGAGACGTACGTGCCGGAGGGCGGTGTCGGGTCGCTCGGCGGCGGGGGGAGGTACGACGGGCTGATTGGTGCGCTTGGCGGGCGAGATTTGCCGGCTACGGGTATTTCGGTCGGGCTGGAACGCATTCTGGTGGTGATGGAAGAGCGCAACATGTCCGGCGCGATAGACGGTTCCGCCGAGGTGCTGGTGGCGATCCTGACAAACGATGACCCGTTGCCGTCGCTGGCACTGGCGGCGGAACTCCGGGCGGCGGGCATCCGCACCGAGATTGCCCTTGATCCGAAGCGCAAATTGCTCGACCAATTCAACTACGCTCAGCGCAAGGGAATCCCGACCGCGCTCATCGCGGGGTCGGACGAGCGTGCGGTGGGGGTCGTGCAGGTGCGCGATCTCGCTACGCGGGAGCAACGCGCCGTGCCGCGTGCGGAACTCGTGGCGGCATTGCAGGCGATACACCCGAACATCTGACACTCTCACAGACCGCGCCGACGCTGCACACTCGGTACAGCAGCGTCGGCGTGGTCTACGCCAGAGTGACAGGGGTTGGCTTTATCAACACGCCCGTTTCGTTATGAGATGATCGAAGCCAATCATTTCCTTGGGATAGCCAAACGTTTGTACAGTAACACTCGATCACGGCTCCGGTGCTCAACCCGATCACATGCCGGACGGAAGCCACGGCTGGCTGGAGAGTCCAGTTGATGCGACATGTTGGTTGCTCCGCAGAAGAGTTGTAAGGATTCCCGATGCCGAGGAGTATACTTGCTTCTACGTTGCTCTGAACTCGTACCGAAATGGATAGTACCCGCGATGCTCGATACATCACACAACGAACTCCGCGCCCTATTCGAGGGGGATCAGACAGACCGCCGTGCGGTAGCTGCGGGGACGCTCGCCGCGCCCGATCTCGCGGCGCGGGACCTCGGACGGCGGCAACGGCTGGAACAACTCGTCGCAGACGGCGCATTGGTGAGCGGGGACGATTACTACTTCGCCGCATATCTTTTGCAGCACGGCACAACAAAAGAGGAATTCCGCCGCGCCCACGATTTCGCGGATGCAGCGATGAAACGCGGCAACCGCACGGCACGCTGGCTGTTCGCCGCCACGATGGATCGCTGGCTCGTTACCATCGGGGAGCGGCAGCAATATGGCACGCAGTATGTTCGCATCGGGGCGCATGGCTACGCGATGTACACCGTTGACCCCGCGGTGACCGACGAGGAACGTGCCCAGTACGATGTGCCGCCTCTCGGCGAACAATTGCGGCGGCTGACCGAAATGAACAATGGCTGGCCTGTGCCGTGGGTCGAGCGCGATGTACGCGGTAAACTGCAATTCGTGGAGCCGGACGACGCCCCGGACGCGGGACCGCTTCATCTTGTCATCCCGCAAGACCACCAACGCCCGCAATAGCCTGTGCGCGTGGTGCGCGACGAAACCCCGTACGCCTCCGGCAGACTGCCGTTCACATCGGGCGCGGCGGTGGCACGACTAGCACGGGACAGCGGGCATATGCGAGCAGATACGCCGTCACGCGCCGTTCGTCGCCGCCGTCGTTCGCGCCGAGG
>JBBRMX010000234.1:0-5725 GCA_038230615.1 Thermomicrobiales bacterium
CTCGAATCACAGGCGGCGGAATCGGAGCGCAAAGGCACGCGCAATGCCAGCATCACCATCGAGACGATCCGCGACCTCAAAGACGAGGCGTATCAGCGGCCCAACGAAGGGCGCAGGCGGGTCTACCTCATCGAGGAGGCGGAGGCACTCAACGAGTCGTCGGTCTCCGCATTGCTCAAGGTGCTGGAGGAGCCGCCGCCGTATGTGCTCTTTCTCCTCGTCGCGCCCGGTGTCGAGGCGGTGCTCCCGACGGTTCGCAGCCGTTGTCAGGTCGTCGCGCTCCATGCCCAACCCCGTGCGGCGGTCACACGCTGGCTTGTGGAAGAGCATGGCGCGGACGAACGCACCGCGACCGAAATCGCCGCCCTTTCCGGGGGCAGACCGGGGGAAGCACTGACGCTGCTTGCCGACCCTGACGCCGCAACGACGCGGACACAGGCAGTAGACACATTCCTCTCCGCCATCGCCGACGGGGGCATCGCGCCCTTCAAGGCGATAGATGCGGTGGAAAAAGGCTGGCGGGCGGGCGGCGATGAGCGTGTCGCCGCGCGGCTCCAACTCGATACATGGCTCGGCTGCTGGCGCGACGCGGTATTACTCGCAGCGGGGCAGGGGGAACTCGTTACCCATCAGGCACACCGGAACCGTCTCGATGCACTGGCGCGTCGCCCGCTCGGGCAACTTCGCGCCGCACTCGCCGGGACAGAAGAAGCGATGGTGCGCCTTGAACGGAATGTCAACCCCCGCCTCACATTAGAAGCAATGGTGATTACGTGGCAACAATGAAACTCTCGCGCACAACGCGCACCGGCGATACTTGGACACCCGTCGCGCCCGAAGCCTACCGCAAGAAGCGGTGCGGCGGCGGCTCGTGCGGCTCACACGGCGGCACCTCCGGCGGCGGTTGCGGGCATAAAAGCGCAGATGGCGCGGACAGTTGCGGCGATTGCCACAGTTGTCCCGTCTCCTCGATGACTGAGGGGGACCGCGAAAATGTCCATCGCGCCCTGATGAAGGCGGGCTACGCGGGCGACCGTGACCATGTGCCGCAACTCCCGGACGATTGGGAATCCGACACCGACGACGCCGATGCCAGCGCGACACCGGGCGCGGCGGGCGGCACCTCCCGCGACACGATAGACACCTCCACCCACATGAGCCGCGAAGACCTCGAAGCAACGGGCGGGCAGGGCGATACCCGCGCCGTGATCGCCGCCCGCTTCCCCGACAGCGGCAAACTCTACTACTTCGACCCCGTGGACCTTGACCCGAAAGTGGGGGAATGGGTCGTGGTGGAGACCCCACGCGGGCGCGATGCCGCGAAAGTCTTCGTCGGGCGGCATCAGGTCGTGATGAACCGCCTCGGCGATGCCCTGCAGCCCGTCGTGCGTCTCGTGCGCCCCGACGAACTGGTGCGGATGGAAAAACTGGGCGACGAAGCAGCCCGCGCGATGCAGACCTGCGGCGAGAAAGTCCAGCGGGCGCGATTGCCGATGAAACTCGTCAAGGCGGAATATTCGTTCGATGCCACCCGCCTGACCTTCTATTTCACCAGCGAGAGCCGTGTAGATTTCCGTACGCTGGTGCGGGAATTGGCGTCGGAGTTCCGCGCCCGCATTGATCTGCGGCAAGTCGGGGCGCGGGACGAGGCGCGGCTGCTCGGCGGCGTCGGGCGGTGCGGGCTGACGCTCTGCTGCGCGACATGGCTGCCCGACTACCCCCCGACGAGCATCAAACTGGCGAAAGAGCAGGATTTGCCCCTCAACCCCGCGAAGATCAGCGGTGTGTGCGGTCGGTTGCTCTGCTGCCTCTCGTACGAATACGATACCTATGTCGCGTTGCGGCGCAATCTGCCGCGCATCGGGCAACGGCTCGGCACGCCAGAGGGCGAGGGGCGCGTGATCTCCGTGCAGGTGCTCAAGCAGTCGGTACGCGTCGTGCTCGATGCAGGCGGCGTCACCGATGTGGAAATCGGCGATCCCACCGACCGTCAGTGGCAGGGCGAAGAAGTGATCGTCGAACCGCCCGCGATCCCCGACCGCTTCGCAACCGCCGTGCCGGACCCCGCCATTGCCGCCCGCGAGAATCTGCGCGAGCGACCGCCGCGCATCACGCAGCGCGACCGCGCCCCGCAGGAGCCGGAATCGCCGCCGCGCCCGGAACGTTTCGAGCGCACCGACCGGAGCGGCACACGCCCCGATGCGGGCGGTCCCACAATGCGCGGCGAGGGCAACCGACCGCCGGGGCGCGAATCTGCCGGACCGCCCCGCCCCGTACCTGCCCCGTCCGGCGACGCGGCAGCATCGCCCGCACCGGAGCAGCAGCAGGGCACAGGCGAGACCGCCGACGAACAGGCACGCCGCCGCCGCCGCCGTGGTGGTCGCGGCGGCCAGAAGCAATAAGGAAGGACTGAGGACTGAGGAAGGCTAACTGAGGCTGTGTGATTCGCTCCATCTATCGTGCTACTCCATACGAATCACGATTGATGGAACGGAAAACGCAGTCTTCAGCCCGCAGCACTCAGTCCTCTCCGAAGGGAGAGATCGTGCGACGAGGGACGCGCTGGGCGGACTGGATAGACGAAGGTGCGGCAGCGATCCCCATCACTGGCACCGCGCCGGACGATGCGACACCTGCGACAGTGCCGTCGGTCATGGTGATCGGCGCGGCAGTGCTGGATGTGCGCGGGCGCGTCACCGCCGACCGCGTCTACGAAGGCTCGTCCAACGCGGGGCAACTCAATGTCAGCGCGGGCGGTGTCGCACGCAATATCGCCGAGAATCTTGCCCGCCTCGATGTGGATACCGCCCTGCTCGCCGCCGTCGCGGATGACCTCTTGGGCGACATCGTGACCGAGCGCACGCGGGCGGCGGGTGTGAACACGCGCTATGTGTTCGCCGTACCGGACGCCCGCACTGGCGCGTATCTCGGCATCCAGACGCCGGAGGGCGATCTGCTGATGGGTATTGACGATATGGCGGTGGTGCGACACATCACGCCCCGTGTCGTGCGGCGGGCGCGATATGCATTGTGGGACGCGGGCATGGTCGTGCTCGATGCCAACCTGCCGGGTCGCACGATCCGGGCGGCACGGCGGCTCTGCGATGCGCGGCGCGTGCCAGTGTGTATCGAGCCAGTCTCGCTGCCGCTTATCCGCCGCATTGTGCCGTATCTCCCCGGCACCGCGCTCTTTACGCCGAATATCGCGGAGGCGGAGGAAGTCCTCGGCTGCCATATCGAAAGTGTCGAGGATGCCCACGCTGCCGCCCTCGCACTGCGCGAGTGGAATATCGGCATCGTCGTCATCACGCTCGGTGGTGGTGGCGCAGTGTATGCGACGGGCGAGGGAACGGGCTATGTCCCCGCGATTCAGACCGAAATGATTGATGCGGGCGGCGCGGGCAGCGCGATGACCGCAGGCATCATCTGCGGGCTGATGAACCGCTTCCCGATAGATGAGGCGGTCGGGATCGGCGCGTCCGTCGCCAGCCTCACGGTGCAATCGCTCGAAACCGTGCGAAGTGATATATCCTTAGAACGGGTATATGACCATCTCGTCGTCTGACACATTCTGACACATACGGGGGCAACGCTATGAATGCCGCACCGCACTCTCTCCCGCCTATACCTGCCGCCGTGACGACAACCGCCGCATACCTCGACCCCGAACCGCCGCAATCGCTCCTCGTGCCGGTAGATATGAAGCAGTTGCGGGCATTGCCGCCGCCGCCGCCGCGCACCGCCGTGGTGCCCGCCGTACGATTCGGCGTCACGCTCGCCGCGATTGGCGGCATTCTGCTCGTCGCCGCGCTGTTCGTGACGCCGTGGCTACAGGTGAAAGACATCATCGTGCCGCAACCCCCGCAAGCCCCGAACAGCCCCGGTTTGAGCGCACAAGGCGGCGGCAACACGAACAACAATTCCTTCTTCTCGGCGCGGTTCGTGCTGCGCGACATGAAAGAACTAGGCGCGGTCGGATGGGCAAGCACGCGCCGCGAACCGCGCACCGTTGCCGTCGTTACCCTCGCGCTCATGGCAGAGGCGTTCGCCCTGATGAGCATGGTCACGGTGTACCGCTGGCGGCTGCTCGTCGGGTTGGCGGGGCTTGCTGCCATTGCAACGCCCTCGCTGGCACTGCTCGATCTCCTCCGCATTGACGAACTGATCCGGCACCGCGCCCTCTCCGTCACGAACGGCACAACGCCGATTCCGCCGCTGGAAGCGGTCGCGCCGCAACCGGGCTACGGTATGATCGGGTTGTGCATCGGCGCGGCGGTCGTCGTCATCGGGATGCTTGTGGCGTTCTTCGGCGGGCGGCGCAGCCAGATTCTCGCGCATATGCCGGCGCAATGAACGCCCCCCGCGATAGTGTCCCGACCCCGCTCATCGCCCCCCCTCGTGCGGAACCGTTGCCCCCGTTGCCCCCGCCGCCCGGTGCGGTGCCGTGGGTTGTCGCGCCGTCGCAGGGGGCGGTGGTAGGGCAATGGGTAGCAGCAGCGGGCGGCGTACTGCTTATTGCGTCGCTCTTTCTCGCAGGATGGCATCATGTCGAGCGCATCGAGGTAACACTCAACGATTACCAGTTCGAGGATTCCTATACCGGCGATGCGCTGGCGGATTTCACGAACCGCTACAGCATGGCGGTGTGGGCGTATCTGCATCGCGGGTTGGCGACGCCGCTGGTGGTCGCAGCAGTGGCAACGGCGGTCTGTGCGCTTTTGGCGGCGGGGGCGGGGCGGCGATGGCTACCGCTGCTGGCACTCAGCGGGGCAGCGGCGACACTCGCCTTGATCGCACTCGATGTGCGGCAATTGCCGGGGACGCTGCTGCTGATGGCTGCATCGCGCTATTCCACCGCGCCATCGGAGGTCAATGCAATCGGGGTGCGACCGGGCGCGATGATGATCGTCGCGCTGACGGGCATTGGGCTGATCGTTGTCGGGTCGCTCGGCGCATTACGGGCGGGGGCGTCCGTCCGCGTCGGATCAACCGCCGAGCCGCCCCACCGCCAGCCCCACCGCGAACAGCACCCCGTAGGCGAGTTCCAGCCGCGCAGTCCCGGCGAGGACGCCATTGAGTACGCGCCCGCGCTCCCGCAGGATGCCCCGCACGAGCGGGCGGGCGAGGGGCAGCGAGAGGATCGCCAGCAGCCCCCATCCTGACGCCACGCCCGCCGCCCACAGCACCGGCGGCACAAGATACGCCAGCACGAGCAGCGTGCAATACTCCACCTGTGTGCCGCGCCGCCCGATACGAACCGCCACCGTGCGCTTGTGCGCGGCGCGGTCAGTCTCGATGTCGCGCAAGTTATTCACGATGATGATGTTCGCGGCGAGCAACCCCATCGGCACCGCCGCGCCCCACGCGAGCGGCGCGAACTGCCCTGCCTGCACATAATAGGTGCCGCAGACCGCCGCCACGCCGAAAAAGAGAAAGGTAAAGACCTCACCAAACCCGTAATAGCCGAACGGGAACGGCCCGCCGGTGTACGCGAGGGCAGCGAGGATGCTCGCGACGCCGATCAGCACCACCGCCCACCCGCCTACCGCAACGAGATAGACGCCCACGAGCGTCGCCGCCGCGAAGACCGCAATCATGCCGTTCCGCACTTGCGGGGGCGTGAGCAGACCCGCCGCCGTCACCCGTATCGGGCCGAGGCGGTCGGCAGTATCCGCGCCGCGCCGGAAGTCGAAGAGGTCATTGGCGAAGTTCGCGCCGATTTGCA
>JBBRMX010000235.1:0-5692 GCA_038230615.1 Thermomicrobiales bacterium
AGGGAAAAGCACTTCGTCCCCCACGAACCGGGCGACCGAGAAGACGACCGACACCCCGTACATGAGCGCGACAAATGCGGTGCCGACACTGATGTCTGCCCAACCCCAGCGGACTTCGCCCGTCCGAACCGCAACGAGCATTAGCACGCCGAGAAGCGCGAAGACCGAGGGGAGAAAGAGTAGTTGCAGTTCGGTGCGGCGCACACGCCCCTGTGTGGCTCCCCGGTGAATGGTTGTTGGTCTCGCTGTTGTCGTCATATCTTCACTCGCACATTTCCTCGCCGCAGCCACATCATCGAAGTTATACCACGAACGCGCCTTGCCGCCGTCCCCACAACGCAAGGCGCGTTCGTACATCTGCACGAATACCCTGCACCCATCTCGGTGTGGCAACGATAGACGATCCCACAGGGCGGGGGTACACTACATGTGAGGGTTGTGAAAATCCTCACGATATAACGCCGCCAGATCGCGTGTGCGACGACGCGGGGGCACGGTTCACATTGACAGAGCGCGGAGGACGGGGCGACACATGCCGCCGAACGGCCCGCGCGGCGACACAGGAGGTTTGCTGACATGGAAATGGCCGAAATGCACGGCTACACACAGGAGACGCCGGAGCGGAGCGAGGTGGAGGAATACAAAGCACTTGCACGCCTCCAGAGCGAGGCTGCCCGCCTGCGGGCGAACCGCCGCTACTGGCGACAGGTAGCGACGGTGCGGCATCCCACGCTCCACCCGACTGACCGCCGGTAACACGCGGGGAGACTGCTGTTCTCCGGTATGCGGCTCGGCATCATCGCGGCAGATACTTGTCCGCGATGATGCCGAGCCGTTGCCGCACCTCCGGCGGGACGCGAGCGGGGTCGGTCATCAGTGCGCCCGCGAGGGCATTGGTGCAGTCGGGGTCGCCATCGAGATCGAGGCGCGGCACAACGTAGCGCAGCACATCCTGCGCCGTCTGCACGTTCTGCAAGAGATTCTGCACCACGAGGTCCGCCGACACTGCTTCTTCGCTCTCATGCCAGACATCGTAGTCGGTCACAAGGGCAAGCACGGCGTAGCCGATTTCGGCTTCCCGCGCCAGTTGCGCCTCCGGCATGGCGGTCATCCCTATGATGTCCATACCCCACTGCCGATAGAGGCGGCTCTCTGCTTTCGTGGAGAAGCGTGGCCCCTCGATGCATACATAGGTGCCGCCGTCGTGGACGGTCGCGCCGACTGCATCGCTCCCCGCGACCAGCAAGTGGCGCAGCGGCTCGGAAAATGGCTCTGCCATGCCGACATGCCCGACCATCCCCGGCGTATCGAAAAAGGTGCGCGGGCGCGAGGTCGTCCGGTCGTACATCTGGTCGGGGACGGCGAGATGGAGCGGCGCGAAATCCTCCCGCAGGCTGCCGACCGCCGACACCGCAATGATCGTGCGGACGCCGAGCGATTTGAGTGCGTAGATATTGGCGCGGGACGGCAGATGCGTGGGCATGATGCGATGCCCGACACCGTGACGCGGCAGGAATGCTACCCGCCGCCCTTCCAGCGTGCCAATCGTGAGGGCGTCGCTCGGATCGCCGTAGGGGGTGGGGACGAGGCGGGTCTCAGTATCGGTCAGCCCCGGCATCGCATACAAACCGCTGCCACCAATTACGCCGATTCGTACATCGTCCGTCACGCGCCGCCCCCTTTAGTGTTGTGTGTATGTTGCCGGAATCGCGGCGTACTCGTGGTGGGAGCGTAGCCGCCCATGCGTCCCGCTGTCAACGTATCCGGTGGTACACTACGGTCATGGATGATGATGTGTTTGTGCCAGAAATCCGCGTGCGCTGCGACATCTGCGGCAGAGAGATCGCTCCTGACGTGGAATATGTGGACATCACCGCCGAGGACGACAACGGCAACCCCATCGGGCATATCATTGCACATGCGTACTGCGCCGATGCCCTCGGAGAAGACGAACTCGCCTCGCTGATCGGCGCGGTAGTCGGCGACGACGCGGACGACCTTGACGACCTCCTGCCGCTGGAACGCTGCTGTTTGTGCGGAGACGAAATCGGCAGCGCGGAGTACCTCAATCTGATCGAGCCGATGCGCCCCGGCGACCCGACAAGCCCGCTTGTCGCCGCGACCTTTCATCTCGCCTGTTACCGGGACGATCCCGACGGCGTGCAGCGTGCGCTCGATGAGGAGATCATCAAGCAGCAACACCTCGGCGACCTCGACATCAAAGGATAACCGCCGCAACCGCGTTTGCCATTTGCATCTTTGTATTGGTCGTCAACCGCTGCGGGGAATATCGCTCCCAAAAGTGGCGCCGCAACCGCGTTTGCCATTTGCATCTTTGTATTGGGGGAGCGCAATGCTTCCCCATTTTTCATTTTCCTCTTATGCTCTCATCATGCGTTGTTCTTGGCGGCTTCGGCGGCTCATCTCGATACAGGGGGCATCATGGCAGCGACGATGACGATTCATGACGAAGTGGCGGAATGGGAACCAGAACTGATCGCCACGCGGCGAGACCTCCATCAGCACCCGGAAGTCGGGTTCGAGGTGACGCGCACGGCGGGAATTGTTGCAGAACGATTGCGTGCTATCGGGCTGGATGAAGTGATCGAGGGCGTCGGGCGTACGGGGGTCAAAGGCATCCTGCGCGGGGCGCGACCGGGTAAGACGCTGCTCATCCGCGCCGACATGGACGCGTTGCCCGTCGAGGAAGAGACGGGCGTACCTTTTGCCTCACAAATACCGGGCAAGATGCACGCCTGTGGACACGACGGACACACGAGCATCTTGCTCACGACCGCCCGCCTGCTTGCCCGCCGCCGCGCCGAGATCGCGGGGACAATCGTCTTCTGCTTCCAGCCCGCCGAGGAGGGCGGCGGCGGGGCGCGTGCCATGATGGAAGACGGCATCATGGAAAACCCGCATGTGGATGCGTCTATCGGGCTGCATCTGTTGCAGGAGACCCCGATCAACACGGTGACCGTTATCAGCGGGCCGTGCATGAGCGGTGTACACGGCTACCGCGTGAAGATTCAGGGCAAGGGCGGGCATGGCGCGATGCCGCATACCACTGTGGATGCGCTCCTTATCGGGGCGGAGATCATCACACAGTTGCAGACGCTTGTTGCCCGCGAAATTGACCCGCTCAAACCCGTCGTCGTCACGCAGGGGACATTCCACGCCGGCACCACCGCCGCAAATATTATCGCGGACACCGCCACGTTCAGTGGCACCTGCCGCTTTTTCGATATGGAAGTCGGGGACTATGTCGCAGAGCGGTTCCCGCAGATCGTCAAACATCTGGCGGAGGGGTTGCGGGCAACAGCGGAGATTGAATACTTCCGGGGCGGCCCGCCCGTTACGAATGACGCGCACATGGCGGCTATCGTGCGCGAGGCAGCCACCGATGCAGTGGGCGCAGCCAATGTGTTAGACGGCCCGCGCTGGATGCCGAGCGAGGATTATTCTGAGTTCACGCGGCGTGTGCCGTCGTGTTACTTCTTTGTTGGCTCCAAAAACGAGGCGACGGGGCAAATCTGGGGACATCATCACCCGAAGTTTGACTTCGACGAGCGTGCCTTGGCCGTTGGCGTAGAAACGATGATCGGCGCGGCGATGCGCTATCTCGACGAAAACGCGGGCTAATATTCTCCGCGTCGTGTGCGTGGCAGGTCGGCGTCTGCCGCGCACACTGCATACCAACTTGTGTTTTGCCCCGCCATATGGGATACTCGTTGGAGATTGATTGTATTCCGTGCGGTTCAACGCGCGGTCGTTTTGAGGTAGTATGCGCTCGTTCCGTTCTCGATACCCTTCCCCCCGTCCATTTAGTTCCCGCTCCTCTTCTGCCCCCTCGTATCTGCGTCCCCAACCGACGCGCTCACCGAGCGAACACGCCGCAATTGCTCAAGCATCGGCAAAGTGGGAACTGGAAGTGATCGCGGGGCTTCGCGCCCTAATCGGCAAGACGATCCCCGTCGCCACGCACGAAGCATTGCGCGTCTCGCATGTACTCGGTCTCGCGGAAGATGAGACGTTTGCGGGATGGTACAACTGGCGCGGGATGACGAACCCCGATGTGGTCGTGCTCGGCGTATTGGTCGGCGGGCCGGATAATGGTGCCGACGCCGGGATGGCGGTGGACGCCAAACTTTCGGCCCGCTCCGGCAAGTCGCAGGTGATGATAGATACACTGGCGCAGTTGTTCGGGCCGTTCCAGCCGCTCACGAACCTCGTAGATTCGCTGCTCGGCAAAGGCGCGAGTGACACGCTCGTGCTGCGGAACGGGTTTCATGTCGTACGGGGCGTGGCAACGACCATTGATACCGTTGCGAAGTCTACCCGTGCCTTGCGCGACCCGGAGTTTGCCGCCGCGTGGCAATCCGCGCAGGCAGTGCAGCGGGCGCAAGAACCTGCGCCTGCGCCGCGTGTCGCCGCGCCGCGCCCCGCACATCGCCCGCGTGCGGCATCGGCGGCGGCACGTGTGCCGCGTGCCACCGCACAACAAGTAGCGGTTTCGCACACGGATCGCGGAAGCGCACTGCTCCGCGAAATGATCTGGACGCTCGACCGCCTTCGTGCACACCGGGTAGAAATGCCGGAGCCAAAAGGTGTGTATGTCATTGGCGATGTGCTCTCGTGCGATGGGTTGCCCGGTGCGCCGGTGCCGTGCATCCTCCTTGGGATGCACGGCACCGAGCGGGTCGCGCAGGGGGTCGTAAGCGGCACCGCCCGCATGCCAGATGCGGACGAACTGCGGGCATTCCTCGCTACGGTCCCCGGTATGGCGAACGATATGCCGGAGCGCGTCCTCCCCGCATTCCGCGTGGTGGAAGGCAAATCGGAGACCCTTGCGGTCTTGGGCAACCGCCGCACTCTACCGCTCGATACGCGGTAGCCGCATCGGTATCGAATGCCGTGATCTTTTCGGTCACGGCGTTTTTGTGCCTACTTGCCAACGCACAGCGCGACGGGTAGGCTTGCGATATCGGCAAAGGTGCGAGAGATTGGGCGGTCGGGAGCGAAGACAGAATCTGTATGCATGACCGACCACTTCTGCGACGCGAACGGAGTGAGAGCCGCGTGAAAATCACCGCTATGACGGTCACACCGACAGAAATCCCCCTTATCAAGCCGAGCAAGTTCAGCGGCGGCACACGCCTCTCCGCGCCGGGATGCATCATCGAGATGGAAACCGACGAAGGCATCACCGGGCTTGGAGAGGCGGTCGGGCCAACAATCCCCGTGATCCGTACGGTGCTGGAGCAGGAGTTTCACCCGTTTCTGATGGGGCAAGACCCGATGCGGTCCGAGTTCATCACGCATCAATTAGAGGAATACAGTATCAACTGGCCGGAGATCGGGTTGTATGGCATCGCCGGGATAGAGATGGCATTGCTCGATATTCAAGGCAAAGCCCTCGGTACACCCGTCGCGCAGTTGCTCGGCGGTATCTATCAGCCGACGGTTCGTTTCAATGGCTATCTGTTCATCGCGGACCCGCAGGAAAACGCCCGCGATGCAGCGGCATACGTCGCACGCGGCTTCACCGAGATCAAGATGAAAGTCGGGCGCGATACCGATTTCGATGTCGCCCGCCTCCGTGCCGTGCGCGAGACGGTCGGGCCGGATGTGCATATCCGGCTGGACGCAAATATGGGTTGGAGCGTCTCGACGGCGGTGCGGGCGATCCGCC
>JBBRMX010000236.1:0-5588 GCA_038230615.1 Thermomicrobiales bacterium
CGCCCTCGTTGTGGCAGGACACCAAAGGGTGGGAGCGCGATCTGCCCGAAAGCGACACCCCGTTTTCATCGTGATGCACAGTTTCATTGTCCCTTTATAAGGAGGCGATATGCGCCTTTGTGCATATCACCGAAAGGTGTGAAGCGGCTTCGCGCCCCTGCACGTAGGAACATTTTCGGTAGGTCGGTACGATCTCTCTTGTCGCACACTCTGCGACGCAACCGGGAGAGGTCTACTCTGTGGGAAGCACCGCCGCGTTACTACCCCTTGCCGCATTGCTCGTGCTGGCGAAAGTCGCCGGGAGCCTCAGTGCGCGTGCGAAACTGCCGACGGTGGTGGGGAAATTGCTGCTCGGCGTGCTGCTCGGCCCCTCGCTGCTCGGCTGGATCGGCGCAAAAGAGCCGCTCACGAGCGTGGCATCGGTCGGCGTCATCCTGCTCATGTTCATGGCGGGTGTCGAGACCGATCTTACCGAGATGCGGCGCGTCGGGGCGGCGGCGATGCTCGTCGCGTGCGGCGGGGTCGTGTTGCCGCTGGCGGGTGGGGCATGGCTGGCGCATCTCTGGGGCTACGGGTGGGCGGCGAGCATCTTCCTCGGCGTCGTGCTGACCGCGACAAGTGTCAGTGTCACGGCGCAGACGCTGCGCGAACTCGGCAAACTCCGCACCCGCGCCGGAACCGTCGTCCTCGGCGCGGCGGTAATTGATGATGTGCTGGGGATCGTTCTGCTGTCGGTCGTGTTCGGGCTGGAATCGGGCGGCAATCCTGTGCTGCCGCTCGGGAAAATGGTGCTCTTTTTCTTCGTTGCCTTCCTGCTCGGCATGTGGGTGTTGCCGCGCCTGTTCGCGCATCTGAGCCGCTTGCAGAGCCGCGAAGTCTCACTGGCAATCGTCTTGGGCATGATTATCGCGGCGGCGTGGGCGGCGGAGGAACTCGGCAATGTCGCCGCGATCACGGGGGCGTACCTGTTCGGGTTGGCGGTCGCGCAGCACCCCGAAGAAGAACGCCACCGCATCACATACGGGATTGACTTGATCGGCAACGGCTTTTTCGTGCCGATCTTCTTCGTGGTGGTTGGGCTGGAGGCACAACTGGGCGCACTGATCGAGATGCCCGTCTTCTGCTTGCTGCTCGTCGTGGTGGCGGTCGTGACCAAAGCCGCCGGAGCATGGATCGGCGCGACCTTAGGCAAACTGACGCCCGCCGAATCGGTACTGGTGAGTGTCGGGATGGTGACGCGGGGCGAAGTCGCGCTCGTCGTGGCAACATTAGGCAAGACTTCTGGCATTTTGGACGATCAACTGTTCGCCGCGACACTGGCGATGGTGCTGCTGACGACGGTTGCGACGCCCGTGTTGCTGCGGCTCACAGCATTGCGCCGCACGACGGAGATTGCCGTCCCCCCCACAACACCGGCGTTCGCGCCCGCCGACCTTGCGGCGGGGGATTAGGAGGCGGGATGAAGACTTATTGCCACCACTGCGGCACCGCGTTGCTCCCCGCCGCTGCTTTCTGCCATACCTGCGGCACCGAAGTGCCGGACGCGGTGCGGCAGCAGACCCATGTTGCGCCGCATGTGCGTGCGGTCGCCCTCGCCCGCATGGGGCATCTGGATGAGGCAATTGCGGCGTACGAGGACATCATCGCGCACGCACCAGACGATGCAGGGGCATTTGTCGCACTCGCTACCTTGCGGATCGCGGCACGGGATGCAGCAGGGGCGGAGACGCTGCTGCGCGATGCCCTCGCGCTGGACGAGGCGCACGCGGTGGCGTGGGCATATCTCGGCGCATTGCTGCTCGAACGTGCTGCGGTGAGCGATGCCGAAGACGCCTTTGCGCTCGCGCTGCGCCACGCACCGGAAAACTGCATCGTGCGGCTGAAGCGTGGCGAGGCGTTTTTGCGGCTAGGGCGCACGTATGACGCGGTGCAGGAACTGACACATGCCGTGATGCTCCCGCCGCCCGATACCGAGACCGGTACGTATGCCCGCACCCTGCTCAAGGCGGCGCGGGCGCAAGCGGCGCGGTCGGTCTCGCGCACGCCCGTCGGCGGCACTGCGTCTGCATCGCCACGCCGCCTTGTGCGGTGGATGGGCGCGGGCGGGCGCGGGCGGGAGGCAAGCGCATGATTGGTCCCCTGCTGTGCGGCGCGATGCTCATTCTCTCGCTAATGCGGGTCGCGGTGCCGTTCGGTCAGCGCATGACGGGCGACGTGATCGGCGTCGTGCCACTGGGCTACCGCGAACGCTTACGGTTGCAGCGCATTAATGTCTACCTGCTTGGCGCGGCATTGCTGCTTGGCACGGTGGGGGGGTGGCTGCGTGCGCCGCTCAATGTGCTCGTCATGCTGGCGATGTTCGTCATTCTCTCTATCCCGGTGCAGTACATCTTCACGACCACCGGGGTTGCCCGCAACCGGGTGGTTTTCCGGCAATGGAGCGAGTTCGACGGCTACGAGGAGCAGACCGCGCAGATCGTGCTGCGCGGCACCAAGGGCGCGGGGCGGTTTGTGCTGCTCCTCGCGCCCGATCAGCACGCGGATGTCGTACGGCTGCTCGCCCGCACGCTGCCCGATGCGGCATCCCAACCACTGGCTTCACCCGCGCCCACGCGCGGCAAAAGCAAGCGCGGACGCACCGCTGCGGCGTAGTGTCCCGCGCTTGGGTCTTATAGGGGGTGTGCCGGATGTCCCGGCACTCGGTCCGTCGTTTCCGGGGGTGTGCCGGGGAACGATGAGGAGGATGGGTAGTGGCAACGGGGCAACTCGCTGGTTCAAGCACCGGCGCGGGTGGAGAGGTGTCGAGGGGGCTGTCACCGAAGACCGGGGTCTTGGTCTCGGCGGCGGTTCTGCTCATCGCGGCAATTATCGGCATCGTCGTGTCGGTGCCGAGTAGCCAGAAGGATTCCGAGGCGACCCGTGACCCGTCCGCAATCGTCAACAGCGCGGATGCAGCGGGGCTGGTGGGCATCACGCCCGCCGGAATTACACAGGCCGATCTCGACACTGCGGCGAAGGCGGAGCCGTTCGCTACCAAACTCGCGGTGCAGGCAAATGCGAACCGCCTCGGCGTGAACTATGTCTGGACGCTCCTCGGGGGCTTCCTCGTCATGTTCATGCAACTCGGCTTCGCGCTGGTGGAGACGGGCTTCTGCCGCGCCAAGAATGCGCTGCATGTCATGTCCATGAACTTCAGCGTGTACTTTTTGGGGATGCTCGGCTACTTCATCTGCGGGTTCGCGTTTCAGTTCGGGGGGATTGGGTTGGTCGGTGTGCCAAACCTCGGTGGGCTGGCAGCCTTGAATCAGGAATGGGCGATCAGCATCGGCGGCGTGGACTGGGGTATCCTCGGTCACAAAGGCTTCTTCCTCGCGGACGGCACGTACGATGCCGGTATCGCGGTGATGTTCCTCTTTCAGATGGTCTTCATGGACACGACCGCCACGATCCCGACGGGCGCGATGGCGGAGCGGTGGAAGTGGAGTGCGTTTGCGGTCTACGGCTTCTTCGTCAGCATGGTGATCTATCCCGTCTTCGGGAACTGGGTCTGGGGCGGGGGCTGGCTCTCGCAGCTTGGCAAAGTGGGTCTGGGCGCGGGGTACATTGACTTCGCGGGCAGTAGTGTCGTCCATGCAGTCGGTGGGTTCACCGCCCTTGCGGGGGCAATCGTGCTCGGCCCGCGCCTCGGCAAGTACAACAAAGACGGTACGAGCAATGTGATTCCGGGGCATAATATCGTTCTCGCAATCGTCGGTACTCTGATCCTCGCGTTCGGGTGGTTCGGGTTCAACCCCGGCAGCACACTCGGCGCGTCCGGCAACGGAAACTTGCGGATCGGTCTGATCGCGGTCGTGACGATGCTTGCGGGGTCGGCGGGCGCGATGGCGGCGACGCTCGTCACATGGTACTCCAATGGCAAGCCGGACGCGGGCATGATCTGCAACGGGATGTTGGCGGGGTTGGTGGCGATCACCGCGCCCTCCGGCTATGTCTCGCCGATCAGCGCGATCATTATCGGCGCGGTTGCGGGAACGATTGTCGTCTTCTCGGTGGCGATCATTGACCGCACACTGAAGGTGGATGATCCCGTCGGGGCGATCTCGGTGCATGGTGTCTGCGGCATCTGGGGGGTGTTGTCGGTCGGGTTGTTCGCGGACGGCACCGCCAACTACGCCGGGACGCAGGTGAAGGGGCTGTTCTTCGGGGACGCCTCGCAACTCGTGGCGCAGGGCATCGGCGCACTGGTTGTGATCGTCTGGGCGTTCGGTATCGGGTACGTTTTCTTCAAGGTGTGCGATGCGCTGATGGGCATCCGTTCGAGTGCCGCCGACGAACTCGCGGGTCTCGATCTGCCCGAAATTGGCGCACCCGCGTACTGGAACGACGGCGAACCGCTCAAGGGCGGCGTCTATCCTATCCCCGCGCTCGGCGCGACGGGCGACTAAGTATCGCCTCCGCATCGTTCGCGTCACGGTTTCGCAGGCATCGGGATTCTCCCGTGCCTGCATCGTTTCTGCGCGATTCCCCGCAATTCCTCACGATTTCCCCGCTATCGCGGTACCATAGGTACATGGAGAAACCGCCCGCTGTCGCTATCAATACGTATCTACTCTGGACGCGGCTCTCGCCGGAGATGCGGCGGCGGGCAATACGCGGGATACGCGCGGTCGCATTGCGCGGCACGCAGGCAACCGCCGCGCTCAGTCGGCGCGTGGAAAATGGTACGGTCGCTGCCGCCCTGCCGCATGTCGTCCACCGGCACACATTCCGCAGCGCGGCATTAGGGCGGACAATGCCGTATGTCGTGCTGCTACCCGCCGGGTACACGCGCACGATGTCGTACCCGGTGCTCTATGTGTTGCACGGTGCATGGAGCGACTACACCCAATGGACAACGCGCACGCACCTCCCGCGTGACCTCGCGCCGTACCCGATGATCGTCGTCTGCCCCGAAGGTGAGAATGGGTGCTATCTCGACGGCGCGAACGGTGAACAGTGGGAAGAATACCTTGTGCGTGACTTGCCCGCGCACATCGAGACGCGGTATGCGGCGCACACCGACCGGGGCGGGCGGGCAATCGCGGGGCTTTCGATGGGCGGCTTTGGGGCGTTCAACGCCGCGCTGCGCCACCCGGAACGATATGCGGCGGTCTCGTCGCTCTCCGGCGCATTCATGCTGCACGATGGCCCGCACATTGATGACCCGCAATTTGCGGCGGTCTGGGGCGCACCGGACAGCCCGCAACGCGCCATGTACGATCCGCAGCAGGTCGCAGCGGCGGCGGCGCGGATGGACACCGATCTTCCCGCCATCGCATTCGATTGCGGCGCGGGCGATTTCCCGAACTTGCTCGCCGCAAACCGCGCGCTCGATACAACCCTCACGCGCCTCGGCATCCCCCATACCTACCGCGAGCGCACGGGTAGCCACAACTGGGCATACTGGAGCCGCGAACTGCCGTGGACGCTGCGGTTTGTCGCGGCGGCGATGGGCATCGCGTAGGAGACGGACACATGCGCTTCATCTTTTCTACCGGGTCGCTGTGGGCCTACGGGACAGAGCGATGTTTCGATCTCGCGGCGCGGGC
>JBBRMX010000237.1:0-5584 GCA_038230615.1 Thermomicrobiales bacterium
AAAGACGGCATCACCAAACTCGCGGTCAACAAGGCAGTGACGAACATCGAGGGCTGGCAGGAAGCACTCGATAAGGAGGAGTTTCGCGGCGCAAAAGCGATCGCGGAAAATCTCGGTAAACTGAAGCACGCCCTCGAAGCCGACGCCCTCGACGGCAAGGCAATCGGCGCATTGCTCGACACCCTTGGCAGTGAGACGACCCGCGCCGCGTCGCACGCTTCCGGCGCGACAGCAGACAAACTCACCACCCTCGGCTCTATGCTCACCGAGGCGAGCAAGCAACTCGGCTAACATTCCCTACGGCACCGCACAACGCCCCCGCTTGATGCAGGGGCGTTGTGTTGCCTACCGTGCTGATGCATTACAATAATTACAATAGTGTGATTGCTGTGCCAAAGTGTTGCGTCTTGTGCGTGCTTTCTGGTATTGTGTTTGTGTTCGTAGGAGCAATGGCGCGTACTCACAACGGGAGAGATGCACAATGAGCAGCACAAACGGGCATTCGGGCGGCAACGATCAGCACAATGGCACGGGTAACGGCGTTGAGAAGTCCACATGGGCGACCAAAGCGGGGCTGGCGCAGATGCTCAAGGGCGGCGTTATCATGGATGTGGCGAACCCGGAGCAGGCGAAGATCGCTGAGGAAGCGGGCGCGTGCGCGGTGATGGCGTTGGAGCGCGTTCCCTCCGATATCCGGCGCGATGGTGGCGTCGCACGCATGAGCGATCCCGATATGATCCTGCGGATTATGGATGTCGTGACGATCCCCGTAATGGCAAAGGCACGCATCGGGCATTTCGTCGAGGCGCAGGTGCTGGAAGCCATCGGCGCGGATTACATTGACGAGTCCGAAGTCCTGACGCCCGCGGACGAGCAGTATCACATCGAGAAGCGTACGTTCAAAGTGCCGTTTGTCTGCGGCGCGAAGGACTTGGGCGAGGCGTTGCGGCGCATCGGCGAGGGCGCGGCGATGATCCGCTCTAAGGGCGAACCGGGAACCGGCAATATCGTCGAGGCAGTGCGCCATCTGCGGACGATCATTGACGCGATGCGGAAACTCACGGTCGTGCCGCCGGAGGAGCACATGAGTATCGCCCGCGATCTCGGCGCACCGGTAGACCTCGTGCGGTACGTTGCGGAGCACGGCGCATTGCCGGTGGTGCTGTTCTGTGCGGGCGGGGTGGCGACACCCGCCGATGCCGCGCTCGTGATGCAACTGGGCGCGGAGGGCGTCTTCGTCGGTAGCGGCATCTTCAAGAGCGGCGACCCCGCACGGCGGGCGAAGGCGATTGTCGAAGCGACGACGCACTTCCGTGACGCGCATATCATCGCGGAGGTCTCGAAAAATCTCGGTGAGGCGATGAGCGGGCTGGAGATCAGCAAATTGCCCGCCGGGGAACTGATGGCGTCACGCGGCTGGTAAGACCACGGGGCAACGGGCGAGCAGCAATCAGGAGCGCGGTGACCATGCCGCGCTCCGGGAAGGGCAAACGATGGGCAAGACAATTGGCGTGCTGGCGATGCAGGGCGCATTCATCGAACACATCGCTGCCCTTCAGCGGCTCGGCGTCGGTTCGCGGGAGGTGCGGTTGCCGCACGACCTCGATGGGTTGGACGGGCTGATTCTGCCCGGTGGCGAGAGCACGGCTATCGGGAAGTTGATGGTGCAGTACGGCGTAGATATCGCAGTGCGGGAAGCGGCAGCGGACGGGTTGCCCATTTGGGGAACTTGCGCGGGGATGATTCTGCTGGCGAAGGACATCGGCGGGTTGCGGCAACCGCTCTTGGGGCTGATGGATATTGCCGTCGAGCGCAATGCATTCGGGCGGCAATTGGACTCGTTCGAGACGCTGCTAGACATCCCTGCGCTCGACGACGATGCGCCCTTCCCGGCGGTCTTCATCCGTGCGCCGCTCGTGCGGGCGGTATCGGGGGAGACCGACGTGCTGGCGGTGCTTCCCGATGGGCGAATCGTCGCGGCACGGGAGGGGAACCTGCTCGCCACCTCGTTCCATCCCGAACTGACCCACGATGACCGGCTCCACCGCTATTTCGTCGAACACGTCGGTGGCTCACGGGCGGCTATGAGTGAACCGAAACGCCGTGGCACGTGTATTGCTTAGTAGTACGATAGACGGGCGGGGCGGAAACGCACTGCACGCGACGCCAGACACCGACACGGTACGGTTCCCACGGTCAACGCGGCTGCACGATTTGATCGGCAGGCTGGGTGACACGATCAAGGACCGAGCCGGGGCATACATACAAGTAAAGATCGGTGAACGACCCGGATGGTTTTCATAACCACCGGGTCGTTTGTTTCTCCTTGCACGGTCGGGTACACTCGCCGCACGGCACGCGACGGGGCGGGCGACGCAGGGAGCGGGTATGCGCGTACTGGTGACGGGCGGCGCGGGGTTCATTGGTAGCCATGTCACCGATGCGTTGCTCGCACGCGGCGACGATGTTGCCGTGCTGGACGCGATGAGCGAGTTTCTCTATCCCGCCGCCCGCAAACGCCGCAACCTCGCCCGCGCCTCTGGGCATCCGCATTTTTCCCTCCACGAAGCGGATATTACCGATGCGGATGCGGTCGGTCGCGTCTTCGCGGCGGCGAGACCGGAGCGCGTCGTACATCTCGCGGGGCTGGCAGCGGTCGGGCCGTCGGTCGGGCGGGCTGCCCTCTACACGCAGGTGAATGTGATTGGCACGATCCACGTGCTGGACGCGGCACGGGATGCGGGCGTATCGCATGTCGTGCTCGCGTCGTCATCCACAGTGTATGGCGAGACACCGGGGGCGACGGGGTTCCGCGAGGAGACACCGCCCGCGCCGCTCAGCCCGTACGGTGCATCGAAAGCAGCGGCGGAGGCGATGGCGCACAGTTACGCGCACCTCTACGGGATGCCCGTTACCGTCCTGCGGTTTTTCAATGCCTACGGACCCCGCGTGCGCCCCGATCTCGCGACGTTCCGCTTCGTGGACGCGGTGCATCGCGGCGAACCAATCGAGTTGCGCGGTGATGGCAGTGTGCAGCGGGACTACACGTACATCGCGGATACCGTCTCCGGCATCCTTGCCGCCCTCGATGCGCCGGACAGATTTCGCATTTTCAATCTCGGCAATGAACATCCGGTAGTGGTGCGCGACCTGATCGGCATTGTGGAACGGGTAGTCGGCAAGACGGCGCGGATCGAACCGCGCCCCGCGCTCGCCGCCGATGCCCCGCTCACCTGCGCTGACAACCGCAATGCACGTATCGCCCTTGGCTACGCCCCGAAAACCGACATCGAAACGGGCATCCGGCGGCTGTACGAATGGTACTTGGAGGAGGTGCCGGAATGACCGCTCCCCCTTCCGACATTGCCGACGAGACCGATGCCGCCGTTGCGGAACTTCCCCAACCGTTGGAAGCACAGATAGAGGAACTCGCGGAGCGTGGTATCGGGTTCCGCGAGCGGCTCCGGCAACCCCGCACATTGCTTTCGTTTCTCGTCGCGGCGATCATTCTGGTGCTTGTCGTGACGAAACTGAATATCAATGTCGGGGCGGTCTGGGTAGACATCGAGCGGGCGAACCCCGTGCTGTTGCTCTGTGCCTTCGCCATTTCGTACGCGACCTTTCCGGTGCGGGCATTGCGCTGGCGGGTGATCCTCGAAAATGCGCAACTCGATCCGCAGCACGGCGTCCCGCTTCCGTCGCTCGGCAGATTGATCGAGATGACGGTGCTCTCGTGGTTCGCCAATACCTTGCTCCCTGCCAAACTGGGCGACATTTACCGTGCGTATCTGTTCAGGAAGGCAACGGGCGTAGCGTTTACGAAGACGCTTGGTACGATCCTCGCGGAGCGGCTCATTGACATCGTGGGACTGTTCGCGTTGCTCGTGGTGAGCGGGTTGGTCGTTTTCGGGAACCGAATACCGCCGGTGGTGACGACGCTGTTCGTCTTCGGCGGAGTGCTGTGCGTAGCGGGCGTCGTCGGGTTGCTCGCGCTGCGGCAGGCGCGGGGCTTGCTGGAACGGATTATCCCCGCACGGTTCGTCGAGCGATACCGACGGTTGGAAGAAGGCATCTTCGGTTCGTTCGGGCGGTGGCCGCTGCTCGGTGGCTTAACGGCGGTGGTGTGGGCGCAGGAAGGGTTGCGCGTCTTCTTCGTCACCCGCGCACTCGATATTCACGTCAGTTTCACGGTCACGATGTTCGTTGCGCTCGCTGCCGCCTTGCTGACGGCGGTGCCGCTGACTCCCGCCGGACTGGGCGCGGTGGAGACGGGCATCGTCGGCATTCTCGAATTTGTCGGGGTGGAGCGCAACATGGCGGCGTCGGTCGCGGTCGTAGATCGTGTGATCGGCTATTGGAGCATCCTCATTGTGGGCGCGATTGTCTACATTCTCAGCACCCGGCGCAGATAGCACACGGGGCTGCAGGCTGGGGGCTGAAGACTGAGGAATGCGCGAATACGCGCGTATTTCGATGGGGTATGGGCGGGAGACGACTGAAGCGATGATCGAGAGACCGAGCGCACATCACGCGGCTTTTGCTCCCCCCTTACGGGTGGCGATTGACGTGACGCCCGCCGTGACGCAGGGGGCGGGCATCGGGCGGGTGGCGCGGCATCTCGCGCTCGCCCTGCCGCTCGTGGACCGCACGACGGAGTTTACCTACCTCTACGCAACTGCGGGGCGTGACGGGATTATCCCGGCGGGGCGGTTGCCCGTGCCGAATGCGCCCGATGCAGCGGTGCATCTGCCGGCAGAGGCGTTCGGGTTCGGGCCGGGACGCAATGTCGCGTTACGCCGCTTGCCGCTCCCGGCGCAATGGACAACGCGCCTCTGGCATCGTGCACATCTGCCCGTGCCGGTCGAGCGGTTCACGGACGAGATAGATGTGTACCATGCACTCGATTACGTCGCGCCCCCGGTACGGCGGGCAAAGCTATTCATCACGGTGCATGATCTGAGTTTTCTGGCGGTGCCGCAGTATGCGGAGCCGTCGCTCGCGGCATATCTGGCGCGGGAAGTGCCGCCCGCAGTGCGACGAGCGCATCGCGTGATCGCCGTATCTGCGTTCACTGCGAGTGCGGTTTCGGAGTTGCTTGGTATCGCACCGGAGCGCGTCCGCGTTGTGCCGAACGGCGTGGAAGGGCGGTTTCGCCCGTATGCGCCGGGGGAACGCGATGCGGCGCGACGTGCGGTTGCGGGGATCGTCGGGAGGGACGACACCCGCCCGTATGTGCTGGCGGTCGGGACGGTGGAGCCGCGCAAGAATTACCCGACACTGCTTGAGGCGTTCGCACGATTACGAAAGGCGGGGATGCCGCACGCGCTCGTGATCGCGGGGCGCGACGGTTGGCGGTTTGCGCCCGTGTATGCGGCAATCGAGCGGCTCGGTATCGGCGACCATGTTCGCATCGGGGCGGTGCCGGACGATCTCCTACCCGCACTCTACAATGCTGCTGCCTGTGTCGTCGCACCTGCGTGGTACGAGGGGTTTGGATTGAGCGTGCTGGAAGGGATGGCGTGCGGCGTGCCGGTGGTCGCGTCCGCGATCGCGCCGCATCGCGAGATTGCGGGGGAGGCAGCCC
>JBBRMX010000238.1:0-5487 GCA_038230615.1 Thermomicrobiales bacterium
CGGTTTCTGTGCTCGCGTGCTTCGGCGAGACGGCGAACGCATTGATGTCCCCCGCGACTTCACTATCTACGATGATGCCGACCAGATGAGCACGGTCAAGCAGGTGCTGCGCGATCTCAATCTGGACCCGAAGCAGCACAGCCCGCGTTCGATGCTCGGCATCATCTCCCGCGCCAAGAGCAACGGCATCACTGCCGACCAATTCCCGGATATGGTCGAATCGTATACCGACGAAATTGCGGCAAAGGTATACCCGGTCTATCAGAGCCTGCTGCGCCGCCACAATGCAGTAGATTTCGATGATTTGCTGCTCGATACACTGCGTTTGCTTGTCGAACGCCCCGATGTGCGCGAACGATACCAGCGGCGGTATCAGTACATTCATGTGGACGAATATCAGGATACGAACCGTGTGCAGTACCGCCTCGTGAGCGAGTTGGCATCGGCACATCAGAATCTCTGTGTTGTCGGCGATCCCGACCAGAGCATCTACGGCTGGCGGCAAGCAGACATTCGCAACATCTTGGAGTTCGAGCGCGACTTCCCGAACGCCAAAGTGCTGCTGCTCGAACAGAATTACCGCTCGACCGGGCGCATTCTCGATGCGGCGCAGTCGGTCATCAGCCAAAACACGCAGCGCAAGGCAAAACGGCTCTACACGACGAGCGGCCCCGGTCCCGCCATCGCAGTGCGCGAACTGTACGACGAAGGACAAGAGGCGGGTTTTGTGGTACAGGAAATCCAGCGGCTCGTTGCCCTCCGGCAGTTTACGATGAGCCAGTGCGCGGTGATGTACCGCATGAATGCCCAGAGCCGTGTGCTGGAAGAAGCCTGCATCCGTTTCGGCTTGCCCTATCAACTCGTCGGCGGCACACGCTTCTATGAGCGCAAAGAGGTGAAGGATGTGCTCGCGCTGATGCGGCTCGTCCACAATCCCGCCGATGGCGCGGCGTTCGAGCGCGTGATCGAGAACACGCCGCTCGGGAAGGGAGTCGGCAAGCAATCTGTCGCTGCCGTACAAGCGTGGGCGCGGGCGCACAACACCTCCCCCATCTCAGCGTGTCGCGCCCTCGTGGAGGGAATGGAGCCGCTACCCCCCGTCTCCGGCAAGCCCGCCGCAACACTCGCCAATCTCGCACGGTTCACCGCCGGGATGCGGGCGACAATGCTCGATGTGGACATCATCGCGTTTTTCGATGCCCTGATGGAACGCTCCGGCTACCTCAAGATGCTCGATGAAGCGGGCGTAGACGAGGCAGACCGCGTAGAAAATGTGCGCGAACTGCGGTCGGTCGTTGCGGATTACTCGTCCATCGAACCCGAACGCGCCCTCGCCACCTTTCTGGAGGAAGCCGCGCTCGTCTCCGACCAAGACCAGTACAATCGCACACAGTCAGACACCGAAAAAGCGACCCTTATCACACTGCACGCGGCAAAGGGGCTGGAATGGCCCGTCGTCTTCATCGTCGGCGCGGAGGAAAATATCCTGCCGCACAGCCGGTCACAGGAAGATTTGAGCCAGTTGGAGGAGGAGCGGCGGCTCTTTTTCGTTGGCATCACCCGTGCGCGAGAGCGTCTTTACCTGACCCACGCCTTCAAACGCACCGTGTACGGCACCGAAAACTACGCGACGCGCTCCCGCTTCGTGGATTCGATTCCGCCCGACATCGTGGAGGAGACGAACACGACGACGAGCACACGCCGCCTGCCCGCCGTTTCGCCGCCGCAATATAATGCAACGCGATGGGGCAGTACCCCCGCCCGCACTACGCCGCAAACGCCGCGTCCGCCGTCGCCTGCGACATCATCGTACGGCACGTCCTCTCGTCCTCCCCTCCCGCCACCTACACGCGGCGATGTCGAGACATTTCGGACGGGAGATCGCGTCTCGCACCCGAAGTTTGGTGAGGGCGCGGTAGTGACGGTGCGCGATTTAGGCGACGATCAGGAAGTGACGATTGCGTTCGTGGGGGCGGGCGTCAAAAAACTGATGGCGTCGCTCGCCCGGATCGAGAAACGCCGGTAGCCAGCAGAACCGACCGAGCGATGTAGTGAGACAGAAGGGCAGCATACAGACCTGTCAGTATCGCGGGCAACTATGCTACAGTGTTTTTATGAACCAACGTAGGTAATGCCGGGGGACGGAAGCGATGCTGCCGGGTACTGAACATGAACGAACGCCTTCTCATGCGGCAGATACCCCCGTGCCTGCTGACCCGCACAACGACGCAGTGATACCCACCACACAAACACACCCAATCCCTCCCCCCGCTCGGATGCCCTATGTATCCGGTCTCGACGGATTGCGGGCGGTCGCGGTGACGGCAGTGCTGCTCTACCATGCCGAAGTGCGCGGGGCGGTAGGCGGTTTCCTTGGTGTGGAAATCTTTTTCGTCATCAGCGGGTATCTCATCACCGCGCTCTTGCTCGCGGAATGGCGCTCGAACGGGCGCATTGATCTCGGTACATTCTGGTTCCGGCGGGCGCGGCGGTTACTCCCTGCACTTTTCCTGCTGCTGCTCGTGGTGCTGACGTATGCGGTGATGTTCCTGCCTGAAGAAGTCGCAACGCTGCGCGGTGATGCCTTCGCCGCGACAGGGTATGTCACGAACTGGTATCTCATCTTCAATCACAAATCGTACTTCGAGAGTGTCGGCAGACCGTCGCTCTTGCAGCATCTCTGGTCACTGGCAGTCGAGGAGCAATTTTATCTGCTCTGGCCGCTCCTTCTCGCGTTCGGCTTGCGGTGGGTACGGCGACGCACCTTTCTGTACGCCGTCCTTGGTGCGGCGGCACTGTCCGCGCTACTGATGGCGGTGCTCTACCATCCCGGCACCGACCCTTCCCGCGTCTACTACGGCACCGATACCCGCGCAACCGGATTCCTGATCGGGGCGGCACTGGCTATTGGGCGGTCGCCGCACCGATGGGGACGTGGGATCGGGCGGACTATTCCCCCGCTCGCATTCGAGATTGCAGGCAGCACAGCACTCGTGGGATTGGTCGCGTTTTTCGTTAGTGTGGGGGAATACGACCCGTTTCTCTACCGAGGCGGGTTCGTCATCGTCGCGCTCCTCACGGCAGCGATCATCGCTATGCTCATCCACCCACAGGCGCGGTTCGGGGCGGTAGTACTCGGTGCACCGCCGCTGTGCTGGCTCGGGATGCGATCGTACAGCATCTATCTCTGGCACTGGCCCGTCTTCATGCTCACGCGCCCGCAACTGGATATCCGGCTCGATGGTGTGCTGCTGGTTGTGTTGCGCTTCGTCATTACGGGCATCCTTGCAGAAGCCTCCTACCGCTTTGTCGAGACGCCAGTGCGTTCCGGCGCAATCGGCAAAATATGGCGGTCGCTCCGCGATGGCGGGCTACCACAGCGACGGCGAGTGCTGGCGGTAGAGTGGGCGTGTGTCGCGGGGGTCGGCGCAGTTTTCGCGTTCGCGCTCGGTGCGGCAATCATCGGAGCGAAACCCGCACCGACCCCCGCGTATCTCTCGGTCTCCTCGGTACGAACGGGTGGCGCGGTGCCAACACCCGGAAGCACGATGCTCCCCTCGACGCCAACGTCCGCGCCGGTACCGTCCAGCGTACCGCTCATCGCCGCCGACGCTGCAACAGCAGCCCTGCCCACGCCGACAGCCGTTCCCACAAAGCGTGTGACGGCTATCGGCGATTCGGTGATGATTGGGGCAAGCGACGAACTGACGAAACAGATCAGCAACCTCGATCTGGAAGCCTCTATCGGGCTGCAATTCTGGTCTGCCACCGACATCCTCAAGGCGCGAAAAGCGAGCGGGCAATTGGGGGAAATAGTTATTGTGCATGTAGGCGACAATGGTTTGTTCACCCCGGCGATGTTCGACGATATGATGAACGTGTTGTCGGGCACACAACGGGTAGTTTTCGTCACGCTCAAAGTGCCGCGTCCGTGGGAGACGCAGAACAACCGCATTCTGGCAGACGGCGTGAAGCGATACCCCAACGCAACGCTGGTGGACTGGCATACCGCCAGCGCAGACCGACCGGGATATTTCTGGAACGACGGGATGCACCTCCGCCCTGAAGGTGCCAAAGTGTACGCAGAACTCATCGTTGATCGCATGAAGAACACGTAATCATCGCCCGCGCTCGCGCCGACATTTCTCACATGCCGCCCCCGCAAGGTTTATACTGTCGCGCATACGAGGCAGGTTTGCACACAATGCGGCACGTCCGCACGACAAGGAGCGGCAGATGGCGGTAGCGACAACGCGGTGGGTCTCGCTTTTCCGAGACGGGGACGCATCACAGCGAGATTTGCTCGGCGGCAAAGGGGCGAACCTCGCAGAGATGACGAATGCCGGTTTGCCCGTCCCCCCCGGCTTCACAATCACAACGGCGGCGTGTAATGCCTACTTCGATACCGGGCGCACCGTGCCGGATGGTCTGTGGGAGCAGGCGTTGGACGGCATGAAGGATATTGAGATGCAGATGGGACGTACCTTCGGCGGCTCCACGAATCCGCTGCTCGTCTCAGTGCGGAGCGGCGCGAAGTTCTCGATGCCGGGGATGATGGACACCATCCTTAACCTCGGTCTATCCCCCGCCTC
Source organism: Thermomicrobiales bacterium (assembly GCA_038230615.1). Classification (GTDB taxonomy): domain Bacteria; phylum Chloroflexota; class Chloroflexia; order Thermomicrobiales; family JALYUS01; genus JBBRMX01. The sequence continues at coordinate 4,593 of JBBRMX010000238.1, forward strand.
GCTCGATGCCCTGATCGCAGAGACTGGCGACCCGCGTTTCGCCTACGACTGTCTCCGCCGCCTCGTGCAGATGTTTGGCAAGGTCGTGCTGGATGTGAACAGTGAGTTGTTCGAGGATGCAATTGACCGTGTGAAGCGGCGGCTCAATGTCCGCAACGATACCGATATCCCCGCCGAAGACCTCAAACGCCTCGCGGACGAGTTCCGGCAGATCGTGCAGCGCGAGAGCGGGCAGGATTTCCCCGACGACCCGCACGACCAGTTGCGGATGGCGGTGGAGGCGGTCTTCCGGTCGTGGAACAACCGCCGTGCCATTGACTATCGCCGCCAGAACGGGATCGCGGACAACCTCGGCACCGCTGTCAATGTGCAGAGCATGGTCTATGGCAACCTCGGCGACGACTGCGCGACGGGCGTCTGCTTCACCCGCAACCCGAACACGGGCGAACGCGGGCTGTTCGGCGAATATCTCCCGAACGCGCAGGGCGAGGATGTCGTTGCAGGGGTGCGAACTCCGAAACCTGTCGTAGAGATGGGCGACGACCCCGCGCTCGCGGCGGCGCACACGAAGTTGCTGGCGATTGCCGAGCGACTGGAACAGCACTACCGCGACATGCAGGACATCGAATTCACGATTCAGCACAGCGAACTCTACATGCTGCAAACGCGCAACGGCAAACGCACGGGCGGGGCGGCAGTAAAAATCGCGGTGGACCTCGCAGACGAAGGGCTGATCTCGCACGACGAAGCGGTTGGGCGCGTCGAACCGGCGCAACTCGACCAACTCTTGCACCCGACGATTGACCCGAACGCCCACCCGCAGATTCTCGCCACAGGTCTGCCTGCCTCTCCCGGCGCGGCGACGGGCAAGGTCGTATTCGATGCCGACGAAGCC
>JBBRMX010000239.1:0-5447 GCA_038230615.1 Thermomicrobiales bacterium
CGCGCCCGATGCCGCGCCCCACCGTGTGAGTGTGTCACCCGGCGTATCGGAGCGCATCCCGCCGACACCGATACCCCCTCCGATTGGGAATGTGACCGAAAATCGCACGCTGCGAGCGGATTTGAGCCAACTCGCGCTGCTTGCCGTCCCGCCGCACATGAGCGAGGCGGGCGGTACACCATTGCGGGAGACAGTCGGTTCCGCCCTGCGCTCGCTCAATGCGAACAAGCAGCGGTCGGTGCTGACGATGCTGGGCATCATCATCGGTGTCAGTGCCGTGGTGCTGATTCTCTCTATCGGAAACGGGCTGTCGGGCTACACACAAGAATCCTTCGAGAAGGGGCCGTCGTCGGTCATCGTCGTGCGCGGGGCGGACCAGAAACTGAACGGCATCGAGACGGGCAAGCGCACGCCGAGCCTGACGCTCGAAGATGCCCTCGCCCTCGCGCAACCGGGCGCAATTACCGATGTGGTCGCAGTTGGTGCGGAGGCACGCGGTACGGGGCAGGTGACGTACGGCACCGCCAATGCCGCCGTCGGCATCGCGGGTGTTTGGCCTGCGTACCCAGTGATGAATGATCTGGAAGTTACGCGGGGTGCGTTCCTCACCGATGCAGATGTCGCGGGGGATGCGCCTGTCGCGGTCCTCGGCCCGAATGTGGCACGAAAATTGTTCGGGGATGCGGAGCCGGTCGGGGAGTCTATCTTTCTCAACGGCAAATCTACGCAAGTGATCGGTGTGATGAAATCGGTTGGGGCGGGCGGCGCGGACGATACCGTGTATATCCCGCTCTCCACTGCCCTCAATCGCATTCTTGGCAGCCCAACGGTCACCGCGAACGGGCTGAAAGTGGTAGACACAATCAGCATCAAAGCGACGCGGTTGCAGACAGTTCCGGCGGTCGAGACACAGGTGCAGCAATTCCTCGACAACCGCCATTATGCGGCGGGCGGCGTACGCGATTTCGAGACGAGTACTGCCCTCGCCACCGCACAGATGGTGCTCAAGATCATCGGCGTCATCAACGCAGGGCTAATCGTCGTCGCGTGCATCTCGCTCGTCGTCGGTGGGGTGGGCATCACGAATATCATGCTCGTCACCGTGACGGAGCGCACGCGGGAGATCGGCATCCGCAAGGCTATCGGAGCACGGCAGGGTGATATTCTCACACAATTTCTCGTCGAGGCGGTCGTATTAAGCCTCGTCGGGGCAGCAATCGGCGTCGGCATCGGCGGGTTGGGCGTGCTGCTCGTCAACCTCACGTGGCGTCCCGCACCCGTCTCGGTGGTCGGCGTTGCCGCATCGGTGGCGGCAGCCGTCGCAACGGGCATTATTTTCGGTGTCTCGCCCGCACGCAAAGCCGCCCGCCTCAAGCCGATTGATGCTCTGCGGAGCGAATAGGCTACGCCGTCGCGCTTCCCACGGGCAGTGCCGGTGCCGGTTCTGCGGGCATCGTGGCGTTGCGACCTATCCGCAGAGCCATCAAGCCGCCCAAGAGCGCAATGCCGCCCCCGACGAGGAACGCCAACTGGTAATCACCCAGGGTGCTGCGAATCACGCCGCCGAAGTATGCCGCCCCTGCCGCCCCGATCTGATGGGCACAGAAGACCCACCCGAAGACCACACCGATATTTTTGCGCCCGAAGATGTCCGCACACAGTGCAGAGGTCGGCGGTACCGTGGCGATGTAATCCAGCCCGAAGAAGACCGCGAAGACGGTCAGCCCCAACGGATTCGTGGTCACGAACGGCAGCAGGAAAAGCGATAACCCCCGGAAGGTGTAGTAGCACGCCAACAATTTGCGGCGGTCGAAACGGTCGGTGAGGATGCCGGAGCAGATCGTGCCGACGAAATTCATCCCGCCCATCAGCGCAAGCGAACCGGCGGCGGCGGTCTGCGCAATGCCGTGATCCACACTGTGTGCGATGAAATGCGTACCGATCAGTCCATTGGAAGTCGCGCCGCAGATGAAAAAACTGCCGGACAAGAGCCAGAACTCCGGCACGCGCATCGCGCGGCGCATCACATGCATTTCGGGCGGGCGAGCAGCGGCGGCGATGCTCTCGTCGGTCGCGCCGAGCGGCACGGTGCCGATGCTGGCGGGGCTGTTTTCCATCAGGGCAAGCACCGGAATGGTCACGAGCAGCACCGCAGCGGCGAGCACGAGCACGCTGCCGCGCCAACCAATCGTCACCGAGAGCCAGACCAACAGCGGCACGAACACGAGTTGCCCCACCGACGATGCCGCCCCCGTAATGCCGAGCGCGATGCCGCGCTTTTCAACAAACCAGCGATTTGCGACGGTCGCGCCGAGGACCGTCGCGGTGCAGCCTGTGCCGATACCGCTCAGGACTCCCCAGAGCAGATTGAATTGCCAGAGTTGGCGCATCGCGGCACTGGCGGCGGTGGCGACAATGACGATAATCAGCCCGACGAGCATCACGGTGCGCGGCCCGAAGCGGTCCATCAGCCGCCCCGCGAACGGCCCCATGAAACCGAACAGCAACAGCCCGACCGAGACCGCAAGCGAGATCGCCGCACGGCTCCAGCCGAATTCTTCTTCGAGCGGGTGAATCAGCACGCCCGGTGTCGCCCGCACCCCCGCCGACACGAGCAGCGTCAATGCCGTGACACCGAGTACGACCCACCCGTAATAGATGCTGCCTGTCCCTCTGCGCTGCCCTGTTTCTTTGCGCTGCATCTGTCGTACCTCTCTTCGTGCGCTGCCGCGTTGCATCCCGTCTGTGCCGCGCAGGATACCCGATGTGGGGAACCGCGCGAAACCGCCAACCCGCCTTCGTACTGCCCATCCAATCGGGAACGGTTGATCGTCTCAATGGCGCAGTCTACCGATATATTCCCCGGCGGCGGGGACACAAAAAGACAGGGAGCGGTATGCCCCCTGTCTTTTGTCGTGCTGGCTCAGAGCGTCAAATTAGCGGTAGTACGGATATGCTCCGTAGCCGAACGGGTAGCCGTCCGGGTAGACCGGGAAGACGCGCACGCCGGAGTTCGCGCAGTAGTTGATGCCGCCCTGAATGAAGAGGACGCCATCGCCGCAGTAGCGGTTATCGCGGTAGTAGAACCGCCCCGGTGCGCCGCCGCCGTACGGTGCGCCATATGCGCCCGGTACGCCGTAGTTGTACGGGTACGTGTTGGTATATGCATACGTGTTCGTGTATGCATACGCGTTGTTGTATGCGTACGGTGCGTAACCGTAGTTGTAGTTGTAGTTTGGCGTGCCAATCTTCGAGTAGTAGCACGAGTAGTTCCCAATCGGGCAACCGACGACGATATAATCGTTATCGGCGATCTGCTCGCCTTCCGCCCCCACCACAACACTGCCCAATGCCGAGATCGTCAGCAGCGATGCGAACACTGCCGCGACCGCGAACCGACGGACCAACCCCTTTGCCATTACCCTTACTCCTTTGCTACCTGCGGACAGCCTCGCTGCCCACACCAAACGATACCCGCCGCGTTACCCCACACCTGTTGATAGAACGACCGAACCGCGCAATGGATGCGGACAGACAGTCATAGAGATGACAGATCGGTCGCCCATGCGAAGACGCAGATTGAGTATATCACGCAGGGAAAACATCGCGCAAGGGGGAATTTTCGCACAAGTCACATAATATCATCTGTCACGCTGGTTCCCGTGCGTCAGATAGGACGTGGGAGAAAGCAGCAATGTTGCCACATGAACAATGTAAAAAATTACACAAAAAACACAAATGGTACCGGGTGGGAGAGACGACGTCGCGCCCCCGGATGAGGACCGAGAGCGCGTGTCATTGGTGCCGTAGGTGCCCATCGCACCGGTCGTGGTGTTCGCCGGATTGTGCGGGCTAGGCTGGTGTGGCGGGAGACAACACGCTTGCGCGTCTTGCCCGTCAAAGAGGGAACCAGAGAGGAATCTATAGCCAACACCCTCGCGGGTGTGTAGGCAGCATCCTAGGGATACCTCTTGCCGCAGCGTTGCAGCACGGTATGCACTTGGTAAGCCGTTCCGGTTCGCCGTCTATTGCGTCGCCCCGGTTTGTGAACAATGTCACTATATCATGCGTACCCGGTCAGGTCAACCCTTTATCCGGCTTCGCAGTGCGTACTGCACTTTTGTACAGTATGTGCGGAGAGTACTTGTGCATCATTCGCCAAATACTATGCAATATATATGCCATCATGGGATTCGAACGCGCGTTGGGCGGAATTATTCCCGCCCGCCGTTTATTCCGCGAAGGTTCGCAAGGCGTCTGCAAGTTGTTGGAGGCGGGCGGCATGGACAGCGTAATACTTCATGCCGTTCGCGGGGCGCACGCGCACAACGCCCGCCCCTTCCAGCATTCCGAGATGCCGCGACACCGCAGACTGCGAAATACCGAGCCGCGCGACGATTTCTTGCGCGTACAACTCGCCACTCGTGTGGAGAATCTCGACGATCCGCAGGCGGGTACTGTCGGCGAGGGCGCGGAGGGCAGCGAGATCGCCTCCGGCGGCATCGGTCGGTCGGGCGGCGCGGGCGGGGCGATCCAGCGGACGGGTCGCATCGAAATAGACAACGAGATCGGGCGGGTAGAGGACGAACGAGAGGTATTTACCGAGATGGGCGCAGGGGACGAATGCCGCCCGCTCTACTTCCCGCGCGGCGTGTTCGATGTCGGGGGGGAGGCGGTTGCCGGTCATTTCTGCGAATGCCTCCGCGAGCGACGATTCGTGCAGCCGCTCGGCGCGTTCCGCTGCGCGTCCGAGCATCTCCTGTGTCTGGGCGAAGTCGGCGGCGTGGCAGCATTCCTCGAAGGTGTCGAACAGCGCGAGGATGCGTGCCTTCATGTCGGACGGATGCAGCGCGAGGGCAAGCGCATCGTCGGCATGGGCGCGGGTGAGCGCGGGCGCGAGAAACTGCTCCCACGCGGCGCGGTCGTCGGTTTCCGGTCGGTCGTCGGGCAACATATCGTCGCGGCGGACCCGTTGCACCGCCCGCATGAGCGCATCGCGGAACCATTCCGGCGATTGCACGGCGAGATCAGCGCGAAAGTCCGCATAGGTCGCGCCGTGGTTCGCGGCATCGAGCGGGCGGAAGGGCATCACCAACTCTTCCGCAAGATAGACTGCCCGCCCGGAACACCCGAACAGCGTTTCCAGCGTGGCGAGCGAACCGGGGTCGAGCGCGGCGCGGGCGGCGATGGTCCATGCGTCGGCGGTGTCGCCCAACTCCGGCACGCGGTACACGAGCACGAGTGTGGCAATAAAATCGAGCGGCGCGGAGACGACGAACTCCATCGCCAGCGTGGGCCGCCCGACCAGCAATTTCCCCATGAACCGCCCCGCCTTCCTGCGTACGTACGACGTTATGCAGGTATGACGATAACAGTGAGCACGGAGAGCGTCAACTTATCCGCTTAGCCGCGCAGATGCTTCATGCCCGCTACGCCTGCACCGTGCA
>JBBRMX010000240.1:0-5439 GCA_038230615.1 Thermomicrobiales bacterium
AAGTGACACGCAAGCAGGTCGAGGACATCGCCGAATTGAAGATGAAAGACCTCAACGCCATTGATATGGCGGGCGCGGTGCGGATGATCGAAGGCACCGCCCGCTCGATGGGCATTCAGATTACCGACTAAATTCGGCACGTTCCGGGGTTTTCGTGGGAGGCGCACGGTGCGCCGCTCGGACCACACGGCACAACGAGTACAAGGAGCGCAGCGACATGGCACAGCACGGGAAACGATACGCGGAGATCGCCAAACTGGTGGACCGCGACAAAAAGTACACGATTGACGAAGCCGTGAAACTCATCAAAGAGACGGGCAAGGCGAACTTCGACCAGACGGTCGAGGTGCATTTCCGGCTCGGCATTGATCCGCGCCATGCAGACCAGCAGGTGCGTTCCTCCGCAACATTGCCCGCAGGCACGGGCAAAGTCGTCCGCATTCTCGTCTTCGCGCAGGGCGACGGCGAGCGGATCGCACGCGAGGCGGGCGCGGATTACGCAGGCGCGGACGATCTCATCAAGCAGATCGAAGGCGGCTGGATGGACTTCGATGTCGCCCTCGCCACCCCTGATATGATGGGCAAGGTCGGGCGGCTTGGTCGGGTGCTCGGTCGGCAGGGTCTGATGCCGAACCCGCGTTCCGGCACCATCGCCCCCGCCGAAGACCTGCCCCGCGCAATCGCAGAGCGGCGTGGCGGTCGGGTGGATTTCCGCAACGACCGCACTGGTCTGCTGCACCTCGCGATCGGCAAGGCGAGTTTCTCGGAGGAGCAGCTTCGTTCCAACCTCGTCTCGGTCATTGATGCAGTAAGCCGCGCCAAGCCGACCGGTGCGAAGGGAACGTACATCAAGACGGTGTCGCTTGCGACCACAATGGGACCGAGCGTTCGCCTCGACACCAACCTTGCAGTTGCAGAAGTGGGCGGCGCAGCCGCATAATTGCACCGTCGTCCGCGGCTACACGATGTAGCGGCGGACAGATCAGCCCATGACCGCTGGTGCGCGACGCGCATAATGTTGCCAGCCGAGGCAGATGGAGCCATACAGCCCCACCGGGAGACGCACCAACATGTGCGAACCCGTTGCCCTGTGTGAACCCCTCGCCTCACAAATGAGGCGAGGGGTTTTCGTATTGGGCTGGTCGTGGTGGGAGGTAGCGAAATGGCAGCGGGTGTGACAGTACGGCGGATTACAGATGGCGATTTCGTTGCGGTCTCGTCGCTCCTAGCGCAGCTCGGTCGCCCTGCGGTCACGGCGGGGACCGAAGCGGCAACGCGGGAGGTCTTCGGACGTATCGTTGCGGATGCCGACGCATACCCGATGCTTGCAGAGGTGGACGGGGTACCGGTCGGGTTCTGTTCGCTTCACTTCCGGGAGCGGTTCAACCATCCGACGCGGGAAGCGTGGGTACCCGATCTGATCGTTTCAGAGGCGACACGCGGCACGGGGGCGGGCAAAGCCCTTTTACAGGCGGCAATCGCGGAGGCGCGGCAGCGGGGCTGTCACAACCTCACGCTTGAATCCGGCTACATTCGACAGGTCGCGCATCGGTTCTATGCGATGCAGGGCATGACGGACGCAGGCAAATTTTTCACGATACAACTGGCACCGGAAGGGGGTGAATAGCATATGCCAACAGAGCAGAAAACCGGCACAATCGAAGAACTGCAGCAGCGCATCGGCGAAACCGAGCTGATGATTATTGCGGATTACCGCGGGTTGACCGTCACGGATTTGCAGGGGCTGCGCGGGCAACTGCGGGGCGTCGGCGCAGAGTTTCGTGTCGCCAAGAACACGCTCACGCGGATCGCAGCGAACAACCGGGGGGTCACGTCGCTCGATGCGGTTCTCGAAGGACCGACCGCACTGGTCTTCGCGGGGACAGACCTCGTCGGGGCGAGCAAGATCATCAACGATTTTGTCCGCTCGTCGCGCATCCTCAAGGTGAAGGGCGCCCTCTTGCAGGGGCAGGCCGTCGCAGCCTCCGAGGTCGAGTCGATTGCCACGCTGCCGCCGAAGGTCGAGATCATCGCCGCGCTTGTCGGGGCACTCGATGCACCGATCGCGGGTTTCGTGCAGGCACTCGACTTCGCAGTATCCGAATTCACATCGCTCTTGGACGCGCGGGTCGCGCAACTGGGTGGGGACGGCGAGGAAGCCGTTGCCGCGTAACAGGTAACAAATAGAGGAGACCACAATGGCAATTTCGATGGAAGAGATCATTGACGCGATTGACAGCATGACGATTCTTCAGGTGAAGGCACTGTCCGACGCCCTGAAGGAGAAATACGGTGTGGTTGCGATGGCAGCGGCGGCAGCCCCGGCAGGGGGCGGGGGCGGCGCGGCAGCAGCGGCACCGGAAGAAGAGCAGACTGAGTTCACCGTGATGCTCACCGAGATCGGCCCGAACAAGATTCAGGTCATCAAGGCAGTGCGCGAACTCACGAGCCTCGGTCTGAAAGAGGCGAAGGACCTCGTCGAAAGCGCACCGGCAGCCGTCAAGGAGAATATCTCCAAGGACGAAGCCGCCGCCGCCAAGACGAAACTGGAAGAAACCGGCGCGAAAGCAGCCGTCAAGTAATCTTCCACTTCGAGAGGCACTGTGCAACGGTTCGGGGGGGCAGCGATGCCTCCTCGTTGTTGTCTGTCCTCTTGGCGCGGAACACACAGTAATACAGTTTTGTGCAAATAACGATGTGCTGCCTATCCGTCTTATTACAGGAAATGAGCGAAAAGTATAATAAGAAGTTAGGTCGGCTGCACCATCGCCTGCAAGCGCGGCACCTGTGTAGCGATGACTTCCGCATTTGTAACTGCACCGAAGAAACCGCCACCGACCCCGCCGTATTCCAGCGAGACGATCCACGGCGCACCCCACGCGCCGGAATGCACCTGCGCCATCGCCCACTCGGTGAATGCCCAGTCCGCATCGGTGAACGGGAGATGATCGAGCGGACGCCCTACGTATCGGGCGAAGAAGGCGTCGTCAAGCCCCGCCGCCCGGAGGTAGTCTGTCCAGTAACCATCGAAGGTCTGGATGCCGGTGAGGTGGATTTCGCGGGTGCGCGGGAGGGGCAGGGCGGCGAGATAGTCGCGGGCGTCCATGCCGAGATCCGCCGCTGCGATCCGGGCGTGCGACACATCGAGCAGCAACCCGCATCCCGTCTCCTCCACCACATGCCGGATTACGGCGGGGAGATAGGCGGCGCGGAGCCGCCCGCTCTCTGCCGGGGTATTCTCGACGATGACATGCTCCGCGCCCCACCGCGCTACAACGGGCAGCACATCCCGCAGATATGCCTCCGTCACTTGTGCGATGGCGTCTGCATCGGTGCGGTGCTGCGCGATACCGGAATGGTCGCGCATCGTCGCATTGAGATGCAGGTTGACAAGCGGCGTATCGGTCTCGCGCAGCATCCGCTCGATGGCTGCCCAGTCGGCGGGCTGCCCCTGCTCGGCATTGCGGGCATCTCCATTGCCGCTGCCGACCACGAGCGGGAAATGGACATAGCACGGATGCTGTCGGCGCACCTCTGCCAGCAGATCAGGCCATGCGGGGCATTTGAAGCGGTCGGGGGCGATGACGCCGCGCCGGAGCAGATCGGCGGCGGCATCGGAGTAGTTGACCGCGAAGGCTGGCGTTATCACCGTCTCCCCTCCCCCGTTCGGTGTCACAGCCGCCGGTTTACCAGTTGTCCATATCGAGTTTTTCGCGCAGGCGGGGCAGGAGATCGGCAATCGGGACGCGCTCCTGTGTCATCGTGTCGCGCTCGCGGATCGTGACGGAGTGATCCTCGACACTGTCGAAGTCCACCGTGACGCAGAGCGGTGTGCCGATCTCGTCCTGCCGCCGGTAGCGTCGCCCAATCGCCTGTGTATCGTCGTACTGCACCATCATGTGCGGGCGCAAGGTGGCGGCGAGTTTCTGTGCCAATTGTGGCAGCGGCTCCTTGCGCGAGAGCGGCAGCACTGCGACCTTAATCGGCGCAATTGCGGGGTGGAAACGCATCACGTAGCGCGTCTCGTCCTTGCCGGAGGTGTCCGGCTCCTCGTCGTAAGCATCCATCATAAACACGAGGGTCGCCCGCCCGACACCGACGGCGGGTTCGATAACATACGGCAGATACCGCTCGTTGCGTTCCTGATCGAAATAGGTCAGATCGCGCCCGCTCGATTCCATATGCCGCCCCAAATCGTAATCCCCACGCGACGCGACGCCTTCCAGTTCCGCCCAACTCAGCCCACCGGGATAGAGATACTCGATCTCTTTCGTGCCTTTGGAGTAATGTGCGAGGTCTTCGGGGGGCAGATCGCGGATGCGGATATTCTCGGGGCGCACGCCGAGACGGTGATACCACGCCATGCGCTGATCGCCCCAGTACTGATGCCACTCGCGTTCCGTGCCGGGAGTGACGAAGTATTCCATCTCCATTTGCTCGAACTCGCGCGTGCGGAAGATAAAATTACCGGGGGTAATCTCGTTGCGGAAACTCTTGCCGATCTGCGCGATACCGAAAGGCAATTTCTTGCGGCTCGTCGTCTGTACATTGGCGAAGTTGACAAAGATGCCTTGCGCGGTCTCCGGGCGAAGATATGCCACGGACGCACTCTCCTCCAGTGGACCGACGAAGGTCTTGAACATCATATTGAATTGCCGCGCCTCGGTCTTCACACCCCGGCACGTTGCGGCAGTCTCGCCTTGCTTACGCCAGTCGGGATTGCCGCAGGGGGTTTGGTCAGCATGATCGGCGCGATAGCGCAGTTTGCAGGTCGTGCAGTCAATCAGGGGGTCGGTGAAATGCCCGACATGTCCCGACGCCTCCCAGACCTGCGGCGACATGAGAATCGCGGCATCAAGCCCGACCATGTCTTCGCGCAGTTGCACCATCGCCCGCCACCACGCCGTTTTGACATTCTGCTCGACCAGCACACCGAGCGGTCCGTAATCCCACGAGTTGCCGAAACCGCCGTAAATATCGCTGCCCTGAAAGACGAAGCCGCGCCGCTTCGAGAGCGAAACAATCGGTTCCATAGATTCCAATTTGTATTCCGTGTGCGACATCAATCGTCCCTCCCGCAGCGGCGGCGCGTCTTCGTGGCGTCCGGCTATCGGTGCCGGATCGGCGGTATTGTCGCAGACTTCACGAGCGCAGGCTAGCCGGGGTGATCCGTCCCGGTCGCGGGGGCGTAGAGATGATTGGCACACATATTGCTGACAAATTCGCGTGAGTAGTGTGACAATATGGGTGGTGGGTGATGCATGGAAATCGTTCTCATCATCGAGGAGGGACACGAATGACCGTCGCAGACGAGTTTTTGCAGGCAGGCGCGCAGTACGCAGCAGGGTTCACGAAGGGTGATCTGCCAATGCCGCCCGCCCGGAAGGTCGCGGTGGTGACATGCATGGACGCGCGGCTCGACCCCGCGAAGTTTCTTGG
>JBBRMX010000241.1:0-5425 GCA_038230615.1 Thermomicrobiales bacterium
CAGCGATACGCGCTGCTCGCCTCTCTTGCCGATGCCGAGCAGATAGATGCAGTATTGACCGGACACACGCTCGATGATCAAGCGGAGACAGTGCTGCTGCACTTGCTGCGTGGGAGCGGGCTTGATGGGTTGGTAGGGATGCTGCCAGATGTGATATTGCGCTTCGATGCGCTCTCCGTGCGGGTGGTGCGCCCGCTTCTGGAGATGCGGCGGGCGGATACCGAAGCATATTGTGCCGCATTTTCTCTCCCGTACATTACCGACCCGACGAATGCGGAGACACGCTACACACGCAACTGGGTGCGGCAGGAGATCGTGCCGCATCTCAGGGAGCGGTTCCACGCAGTGATCCCAGCACTGGGACGCGTCGCCGCGGTGTCGCGGGACGATGTCGCCCTGCTCGATATGCTCGCGGCAGAAGCCTTAGTCCGTTGCACGGAAGGGAGAGACGGTGAGGATGTTGTGTCGCTTTCGCAGGATGCGTTCGCGGCGGAGCCCCCCGCAATCCGGCGGCGCATCGTGCGCGTGTTGGTCGAACATTTCGCGGGGCGAATGCCGCGTGCCTCGCATGTGGATGAGATTCTGCGCGGCATCTCGCACGGCACACGCGGCGTAAAGCGGGACGGCGTTGCATTCGCTCCGGTCTACCGCCATCTCATTGTGGGCAATACCGCAGATGTCTGGCGTGTGGTGCGCGATGCGGTAATACAGCGGCATCCATTACACCGCTTCGTTACACCTGTGATGCTCGAAGACCGCTTCACGTTCGCGCAGGGGGCGGGGGATGGCGTTTCCTATGCACTGCATGTGATCCCCGCGTTCTCGCTCGGTTCTCATCGTGACACTCTTGCCGCAGGATCAGTGTTGCTTACGCTTCCGCCGGGGCAGTCGCTCGCGTTGCGAAACCGCGCACCGGGCGACCGTGTGCGCCCACCGCACCGCAACGGCTCGCAACTCCTGCAAGATTATCTGTCCGAACAGCGCATACCCGCCGCCTTGCGCAACGAGGTGCCAGTGCTGACCTGCGGTGGGGACATCGCGTGGGTGTTGGGGTACGATGTCATGCAGCCGTACGCGGTGTCCGGTGCCGCAACACACATCGGTTTGCTCAGCACATTATAGATTACAGAGTAGATTGTAGAGAAATGAGCCAATTATCGAGAGGGAAGGTATCTGCCTGTGTCACACACACCGCCTGTGCCGGGGACAACGGAGATGCCGATAGATGTGCTGCTCTCCTCTGAGATGATCCAGCGGCGTATCGGGGAGATTGCCGCCGCAATCGAGCACGACTATGTGGGGCGCACGCCGATCCTCGTCGGGGTGCTGACGGGCGCGGTGGTGTTTATTTCCGATCTGATGCGTGCGCTTCGTGGTCCGGTGGAACTCGATTTCATGGCGGTGTCGTCCTACGGCGCGGGGACGGAATCGAGCGGCGTGGTCCGCATCATCAAAGACCTCAATGCCGAGGTAACGGGGCGTGACCTCATTATTGTGGAAGACATTGTGGACAGTGGGTTGACACTGGCGTACCTGCAAGAGTTGCTGCGGGCGCGGCATCCGGCATCGCTGCGGACGTGCGTCTTGCTCGATAAGGTGGATCGCCGTGAGACACCCGTGCCACTCGATTACGTCGGGTTCGCCATCCCGAATGCCTTCGTGATTGGGTACGGGCTGGATTATGCGGGGCTGTACCGGCAATTGCCCTTTGTCGGTGTGCTCAACATGCCGTAACGGTTGTCACATCTGGCGTTCTCGCACCGTTGTACGTATGGTAGAATGTGCGTCATGCGAACTCCCGCAGCGGATACTGGCTCATACATCACTCGTGCGCCTCTGGAGGCTCCGTGAAAATGACCGAGAACAAGTGGCTGAAAAACAGCCTCGTCTATCTGATTATCATTGTGGCGGTGATTGCGCTCTGGTTCACCGTTGTGCAGACACCGGGGAACACAAAGACCATTGATGTCAGCACCGTGGTGCAGAAAGCAAAAGCGGGCGACGTGAAAAAGATCACGACGACCAGCGGCAGCAGTAGCGCGGATGTGGAACTCAATGACGGTACGAAAAACACCTTCCGCATCCCCGATAACTCGTCCATTTACGAGTTGCTCAAAGACAACGGTATTGACCCCGCCCGCTACCCCGCGATTTCGGTCAAGGGTGCCAGTCAGTGGGGAAGCCTTCTCGGCACGCTCGGTTTCCTGCTGCCGACGGTCTTTCTCGTCGGCATCCTCATCTTCATGATGCGCCAAGCACAGGGGTCGAACAATCAGGCGATGTCGTTCGGCAAGAGCCGCGCCCGTATGTTCACCGGCAATCGTCCCTCAGTCACCTTCACGGATGTTGCGGGTGTGGATGAGGCGAAGCAGGAACTCGCAGAAGTCGTCGAGTTTCTGAAATACCCCGACAAGTTCGCCGCTCTCGGTGCACGTATTCCCCGTGGCGTCCTGCTTGTCGGTCCTCCCGGCACCGGGAAGACACTGCTTTCCCGCGCGGTAGCGGGCGAGGCGGGTGTGCCGTTCTTCTCGATCTCCGGTTCGGAGTTCGTCGAGATGTTCGTTGGTGTGGGTGCCTCCCGCGTGCGCGACCTGTTCGATCAAGCGAAGCGTAATGCGCCCTGCATCATTTTCGTGGACGAGATTGATGCGGTCGGGCGGCAGCGTGGCGCGGGTCTCGGCGGTAGCCACGACGAGCGCGAACAGACGCTGAACCAGATTCTTGTCGAGATGGACGGTTTCGATAGCAGCGTGAACATCATCGTGATCGCCGCGACAAACCGCCCCGATGTGCTCGACCCCGCGTTGCTGCGCCCCGGTCGGTTCGATCGGCAAGTCGTGCTGGACAACCCCGACATTCGCGGGCGGCAGGCGATTCTGGAAGTTCATACGCGGGGCAAGCCGCTCGATGAGTCGGTGACCCTCGATGAGATCGCACGGCAGACCCCCGGTTTCTCCGGTGCAGATCTTGAAAATCTTGTTAACGAAGCCGCCATCCTTGCGGCGCGGCGCAACAAAAAGATTATCGGGCGCAGCGAAGTTGCAGAGGCGATTGACCGTGTGATTTCCGGTCCGCAGCGCAAGAGCCGCCTTATCAGCGAGCGTGAGCGCATCATGACGGCGTATCATGAGGCGGGACACGCACTTGTCGCCCGTTGCCTCGCCTATGCCGACCCGGTGCATAAGATTAGCATCGTCGCACGTGGCATGATGGGTGGTTACACACGCGTATTGCCGGACGAAGACCGCTTCTTCTGGACGAAGTCGCAGTTTAAGGACATGCTGGCGTACGCTCTCGGCGGGCATGTTGCGGAGGAACTCATCTTCCACGAGGTGAGCACCGGCGCATCGTCCGACATCGAGCGCGTGACAAATGTCGCTCGCAAGATGGTGACAGAGTATGGCATGTCGAAGGAACTCGGCCCCATCCAGTACGGCAAGCGGGAAGAGATGGTCTTCCTTGGTCGTGATCTGGGGGAACACCGCAATTACTCCGATGATGTGGCATTCCAGATTGACAAAGAGGTGCGAAAGCTCGTCGAGGAAGCATATGAGCGGTGCCGTCTCGTGCTGGTAACGTACACCGAGCAATTGCATCAGGTCTCTGCCCTGCTGATCGAGCAGGAAACGATTGACGGCGATGCGATGGAACAATTCTTCAACGAGCCGAAACCGCAACCGGAGTATGTCATCCCGGAGCGGGCGCGGGAGGCGGTTGCGGCGGCAGCGATCATTGCGGCGCAGCAGGAGCAGCAAGCCCCGCCGCCTGCCCCGCCAAAAGTCGCCCCGCCCACCAACGGGCAGGCACCACCGCAACGTTTTCGTAACGCTCCCGGCGTCGCGTAGCGGGTGAGGACGAGTGCAAAGGAGTGAGGACTGAGGGCAAAATGTCCTCAGTCCTCTATTCTTGTCTTTGCCTGTGAATGTCTATGTTTTTCTGTGCGACAAACGCACCAGTCAAGGAGGGGGCAATGGCTTCCCAAACAGTACACGATGTCCCCGCGCTGGCGGTTGGGGACGAAATTACGCTCGATATCGGGTCGTTGGCGAACGGTGGCGCGGTAATCGGGCGGCACGGTGCAGTGGTCGTGTTCGTTGCGGGGGCGGCACCGGGAGAGCACGTGCGTGTACGGATCACCGAGTACAAACGCACCTTCGCCCGTGCGGAACTCATCGAGGTCATCGTGCCGTCGCCGGAACGCATCGAGCCACCCTGTCCATATTTCGGGCCGTGCGGCGGGTGCCACTGGCAATATCTCGCGTATCCCGCGCAACTTGCTGCGAAGCAGGAGATTCTCCGCGATCAGTTGCGCCGCGCATTGCGGTTGCCGGACGACGCGCTTGCAGCAGTGATACGAGAACCTATCGGTATGGCGACGCCGTGGGAATACCGCAACACGATTTCGGTCATTCCCGATGCCACGGGGAAGCCCGCGTATCGTTCGTTCCACAGCCACGACACGGTGACGGTGGATCATTGCCCGATCAGCCAGCCCGCGATCAGTCGCGCCCTCGCGGGGGTGGCGACAGACGGTATCGCGGAGGAGACGACGATTCGCAGCGATGCAGACGGTAGTGCAGTCGCGTTCGGGGAACAGGAGCGGATCGCCACGCATCAATGGTTGCTCGGCAAGCAATTTCGGGTAGATGGGCGGTCGTTTTTCCAGACGAACACGCGCCGCGAACCGCGCCCCGATCTCGCGCCGGTGTTCGCGGGCATCTGGGAACCGGGTCCGGAGGGTGCCAGCCTCGCAGATGCTCTCGCCGCCCTCGTACTGCGCGGCATGGCGTTGACGGGCAAGGAGACGGTGCTCGACGCATACGCGGGCGTCGGGACATTTGCGCTGCTCGCGGCACGGCGGGCGCGGCGCGTGATCGCGGTAGAAGAGATCGAGGCAGCCGCTACCGATGCGCGGCACAATGCCCGTGCCCTCGGCGTAGATAATATCCGTGTCCACACGCGCAAAGTGGAGCGTTATTTGCCCGCCTTGCAACGCGATATAGATGTGGTGGTGCTCGATCCACCGCGTGCAGGATGCGCCCCGGCGGTACTCGATGGTTTGCTTGCGCTCGGCGCGGCGCGGATCGTCTATGTCTCGTGCGATCCTGCAACACTGGCACGTGATCTTGCGGTGCTTGCGACGCAGTATGATCTTGCCACGGTGCAACTGCTCGATATGTTCCCGCAAACCTTCCATCTCGAGGCGGTGGTGACATTGACGCGCAGAGAGGCGGCATAACCGATGGCGGTGAATCTCTCCGAAATGCGGGCAAAGATTTACGCACTGGTAGTCGCTTGCCCGCCGGGTCGCGTGACCACCTACGGCTGGCTGGCGGCGGCGGTCGGGTTGCCCGGTCATGCGCGGTTCGTCGGGTGGGTGATGAACGGCGTTCCCGCCGAGGCAGGCGTCCCAGCGCAGCGCGTC
>JBBRMX010000242.1:0-5422 GCA_038230615.1 Thermomicrobiales bacterium
CAATCGGAGGAGCATTTTTGTGAAACGAACTGCTACCGCACGATCATACCGGCACCCTCTGCGACGCTGCCGATGTGCCATGCGCCTTGATCTTCGGCAGCGCAGGCAGCGAGAAAGGCTACAAGGCGGGCGGGATCGAGACAGAGCAGCAAGCCACCGGAGGTTTCGGCTTCCCAGAGCATCTGCTGCGTTGTCTCATCTATGGTGGGGGCAAATGTGACGTGGGGGGCGATGTGGGCGCGATTGCGTCCGCTACCCCCCGTTTTCGTGCCTGCATCGGCATAGCCGCGTGCGCCGTCGAGCCACGGCAGCGACGCGGCGTTGAGATGCATCGCGACGCCGCTTTTCTGGGCGATCTCGTCGGCATGACCGAGTAGACCGAAGCCGGTAATGTCGGTGCCTGCCCGGACGCCCGCCTCCACCGCGAGGCGCGAGGCGACCGCGTTGAGCCGCTTCATGCTGGCGACTGCGAGCGCGAGATGGTCCGGCGATGCCTGTTCGTTCTTGGCGGCGGTGGTGATGATACCGGTGCCGAGTGGCTTCGTCAGCACAAGCGCGTCACCGGGACGGGCGGCGGCTTTCGTGATGATGCGGTCGGTGTGAACCATGCCAGTGACGGACAGCCCGTATTTCGGTTCATCGTCGCGCACGGTATGCCCGCCCGCGATCACCGCGCCGACGGACGCCATCGCCGCCGCGCCGCCCGCGAAAACGCGGGAGAGAATGTCGAGCGGTACTGTTTCCGGCCACCCCGCGATATTCAGCCCGAAGCGCACTTCGCCGCCCATTGCGTAGATGTCGCTCATGGCGTTGGCGGCGGCGATCATGCCGTAATCGTAGGCATCGTCCACGACGGGCGCGAAAAAATCCACCGTCTGTACGAGGGCGAGTTCGTCCGTGAGGCGATACACCGCGGCGTCATCGCTCGTGTGTAGCCCGACAAGAAGTTCCGCCGGTGCGGGAATGCCCGATAGCGGCGCGAGAACGCGAGCCAGCTCCGCCGGCCCCAGTTTGGATGCTCAGCCCGCGCAGCCTGCGAGCGTCGTCAGACGAATCTCGTCCCGCGATTGCATCGGTGTCACCTCCTCTCCGGAAAGTCATTCGTCGTGAGACAATGCAGCGTACGACGAACGATTTCACTTATACCATTGCCGCATCCGATTGTCAGACGGTGCCGCGCCCGCTACAGTAACGGGGACGGAGTTTCGGAAGGGAGAAGCAGTATGACCGACGAGCAGTTCACGGCGGTGGTAGAGGCGGACAACAATCATGTGTGCATCAAGGTGCGCGATTGGGACGCGGCGATGCATTTCTATCACGATCTCGTTGGGTTGCCAGTAGTGCGGGTGCTCGGCGATGCTGCCGCGCCGACATTTGTCTGGATGCCCGGTGTGCAACTGGCGCGGCGTACCGAGGAGCCGGACGACCACCCGTACGCGATCTTCGACCATATCGGGCTATCGGTGGCGAATATCGCGGAGATTTGCGGCAGGCTCGATGCGGCAGGGTTCGTCGCGGAGACACCTCTCGCACAACGGCAACTCGCCGGGATCGCACAGCAACTCATGAGTGCCTTCTACCGCGACCCGGACGGGAACAAGGTCGAGTTCGTCCACTGGCTGTAGGGGAGGATTCCGCTGTCGGTCTGGCGTAATGTGGATTTTCGCAAACTCTGGGCGTCGCAGGCGGCGACGCTGTTCGGGTATTTCACGATCCTGATCGCGGTGCCGCTGCTTGTGTACGAACGGACACACTCCGCGACATTGACGGGCTTGGTGGCAGCATTCGAGACACTCGCATATCCGATCATGGCACCGTGGGCGGGCGTTGCGGCGGATCGCCTGAACCGCCGCGTGTTGATGCTCATCTGCGACGGCACGCGGGCGGTATTGTACGGTAGTATCCCGGTCGCGGCGATCTTCGGCACGGTCTCTCTGGTGCATGTCTATATCGTCGCCGGCATTGCGCCATTGTTTACCGTGCTGTTCGATGCGTGCGCTCTCAGCACCGTTACCGCGCTCGTACGGCGCGACCAATTAGTGGAGGCAAATGCGCGGTTGCAGATTACCGTATCCGTCGGGTCGCTCGTCGGGCCGTCGGTGGCGGGGTTGCTCATTACGCAGGTGGGCGAAGCGACCGCGCTTTCCGTGGCGTGCGTGACCTTTTCGTGCTCGTTCGCGGCACTCTTCACGATCCGCCGCCCCTTCCAGCGGCACGATCTCGCAGCGACCGGCGCACGCAGCGTCCGCGCTGATCTGGTGGAGGGGCTGCGGTTCCTGTTTGGGCAGAAGGTTGTGCGTGCACTGGCACTGGTGTTGTTCGTTTTTACGCTGGCAGACGGCGGGGTATTCGCGCTCATGTCCATCTATGCGCTGGAAGGGTTGCACGTTGACAAGGGGATGATCGGGTTTCTCTATGCGGCGGGCGGCGTCGGCGGGATCGCGGCGGCATTCTGCGTGACGCGGATAAGCAAGCGGTTCGGCATCCGGGCGATGATGCTCGGTGGATTCTCGGTAGCAGGGGTATTGACGGTATTGCTGGCATTCGCACCCGGTTTGCCGGTGGCGGTCGGTTTGCTCGCGGTGCGTGCGTTCGTCGTGGAGATGGTCATCGTGACGGTGATCTCGCTGCGGCAACGGCTGATCCCCGATCACTTGCAGGGGCGCGTGAATATCGCCGCCCGCGCCATCAGCATGAGCGGCTTCCCGATTTCGTCCATCATCGCGGGGGCGGGGGCAGATCACATCGGGGTGCGGGCGATGGTTGGTGCG
Organism: Thermomicrobiales bacterium; assembly: GCA_038230615.1. GTDB lineage: Bacteria > Chloroflexota > Chloroflexia > Thermomicrobiales > JALYUS01 > JBBRMX01. The sequence goes on from JBBRMX010000242.1 coordinate 2,772, forward strand.
CTCTCGGTTTTTGTCTTCGCGTCGGCGGCGTTCGGGTTGCTCGTGCCGGACCGCCGCACGGTAGAATACGAAATTGCTGCAATGCAGCACACCGACGCGATGGCGGCGTAATCGGCAAGTAACCGCCGAGAGACACGCAATGAGGAGGATTCGTCGCCAAGACGCAACGGACGCAAAGAAACACAAAAACGTGTGTAGATTCCTCTGCGTCTTTGCAGTTCAATATTTCATAATTCTCTCTGTCTTAGCAGCGAAATATGGGAGGTATATCGTGAGTGACGAGCGGGTGTTTATCAAGAATTTGCCGGGTGGTAAGGGCAACTTGCCATTCAGTAGGGCGGTAGCGGCGAACGGGATGGTCTGGGTTTCCGGCGTCGGCGGCGCGGATCAGATGACGGGCGCAGTGGGCGAAACGATCGAGGAGCAGACACGGGACACGATCAACAATGTCCGGTTGCTGCTCGAAGCGGCGGGGTCGTCGCTCGATCACGTGGTGTGGATTCAGGTAGGGCTTGCGGACCCGGACGACTACGCCCGGATGAATGCGGAATACATCAAGCATTTCCCCGCCGACAAATTGCCCGCCCGTGCGACGGTCAAACTCGGTTTTGAATCCCCAACAGGGAAACTCGTGATGGCGTGTCAGGCACTCGTAGCGAAATGACACCCGCCCGCACGGATGTATCGGCAAAACTGGCGAACGCACGAAAACGCGAAAGGGGCATCAGATGGCAGTGCTATCGGGCGACGAAATGACCGAGCGGCTTCGCGCCCTGCCGGGGTGGAAGGTGGAGGGTGTGAGCCTCAAGAAGACCTACGAACTGGCGGACTTCCCCCACGCGGTCGGGTTTGTGGTGCAAATCGGGATGCTTGCAGAGACGGCGTGGCATCATCCCGACCTCACGATCAACTGGAATAAAGTCGGCGTGACACTCTCCACCCACGAAGAAGGTGGGCTGACGGAGAAAGACTTCGATCTGGCGACGAAATTCGAGCAATCTGCCGCCAAATGATCCCTCGTTGTTCACGGGGCGAAAGGCACACTCCATACCGCGCGTGCCTTTCGCCCTCTCGTATTCGGGTAAGTTATGTCGCTTAACGCACGGCGGTGTGGACCGTCTCGGTTGTGTAGCGGGTGGAGGTCAGCATATTGAGGCGGTGCGGTGCCTGTTGATCGAGCAGCATCACCCGTTCCGGGCCGGCAAGCCAGCGGTCGAGCAATTCGTCGTTCTCCCATTCGAGGAGCACATAGGTCTGTGTCGGGTCGGCTTCGAGTATGAGCGGGCGGGCGGCGATGAACCCCTCGTACCGCGATGCATGTTGCGCGAGGTTTTCAACCCACTCGCCGAATCCCTGCTGTCCTTCGTCGTTCAAAAAGTGCTGCACGAGTATCACAATCACGGCTCATATCCTTTCCCCAGTTACACAACACATCGTATGCGAACGTGCGGAAACCCAGTGGGATATACCGCATAACTACCGCATATATACAGGAAATTCGTTGTACATTGCAATAAACGATCGGTGATGCTTGCGGTTTGGTGGGGCGTCCGGTAGGGTTGCGGCACCAAGATGATGAGCGGCGCGAAGGGGAGCGGAGATGCTGAAGATAGGAATCATCGGCTGCGGTGGTATCACGCGCGGGAGGCACGCACCTGCGTGGGCGCGGATCGCGGATCGGGCGCAGGTGGTCGCGGTATCCGATGTGGTGCGCGAGGCGGCGGAAGGCGTCGCGGGGCAACTGCAAATTGCTACCGGCACGCTCCCGACCGTCTACGAAGACTATCATGCGCTGATCGCGGACCCGGCGATTGCTGCGGTGGATATTTGCCTGCCGCACCACCTGCACGCCGATGCGATTCTCGCGGCAGTGCGAGCAGGGAAGCATATCCTGTGCGAGAAGCCGATGTGTATCTCGCTTGCGGAGGCAGACACTATCGTCTCGGCGGTGGATGCGGCGGGCATCGTGTATATGAGCGGGCATAACGAACTCTTTTACCCGGCGTTGGTTGCGGCGAAAGATGCGCTCCGGCGTGGCGCGGTTGGCACGCCCTATATCCTGCGGTCGCACGAGTTTCCGACGGAGTACAAACCCGCCCCGATACCGGGCAGGGCCGCCCCTGCAACGGCAATGGTCGGGTGGCGGGCGAACCGCGAAACGATGGGCGGCGGCGTGCTGATTGATAAGGGCTACCACCCAACGTACATCCTGCTCCATCTCGCGGATTCGGAGCCAGTTGAGGTGACTGCGATGAGCGGCACCTACGTCGCGCAGATGGATGGCGAGGATACCGCGCTGGTGCTCGTCAAGTTCGCAAACGGCGCAATCGGGCAGATTTTCACGGGCGAGGGCTTCGTCTTCCCCGCGAACGACGCGAAATTTCATGTCATCGGGGAGCGCGGCGAGGTGTACGGCAACCGCTACGATGTCTGTACGATGCCGCGTGGCTTCGCGGAACCGTCTCGCCGTACGTATCCCGCGCAACCGAACAACCAGCAGACCTTCGATGACACAATCCTCCATTTCGCCGATAGCGTCGCAACCGGACGCCCGCCGATCCAGAACCATCACGACGGGCGGCGCGTGCTGGAAGTCATTCAGGCGGCGTATCGCTCCCTTGCAGAGGGGCGCACCGTACAACTGGGAAAAA
>JBBRMX010000243.1:0-5386 GCA_038230615.1 Thermomicrobiales bacterium
CTGTGGGGACGCTCGTAATCGGCGCGGTGGTGCGCTGGCGGCGGACGAGCGCGTTGCTTGGTGCGGTATGGGACTCCCTCGACCACCCTCGCGTGGCGCGTGCCGTCGTTGCGGTACTCATCGTTGGATACGTCGTTGGTGTGTCACTCGTGATTGCCCGCGTAGATTTCATCGGTCACGCGGATTACGCCGATACTGCGGTGCGTGCGCGGAATATCGTGCGCGGGCGCGGCGACACAGTGGACTACGTCGCGCAGTTTTATACCGACTGGCCGACGGTTTCGCATCCTGCTGATACGTGGCCGCCGCTCCAAGTCTGGCTTGTCGCCGCCGCTTTTCGCATCGTCGGCATCTCGACTGCTGTGGCGAAATTGCCGAATGTCGCGGTGATGGCGGCACTGCTGGCACTCATCGCATGGGTCGGCGCGTGGCGGTGGAACCGTCGTGTCGGGGTACTGGCGGCGGCATTCCTCGCGGGGAACGTCTTCTTTTTCGCGGGGACGCTCGCGCCGCAGAACGACCTCGTGTTCACGCTGTTGTTCGCGGTGTTCGCCGTGACGCTCTACCGGGCGTGGTGCGATAGCCGCCCGCCTGCTCTGCTTGCTCGTGCACATTTGCGTGCGAGTATCGCGGCGTTGCTTGTTTCCGATGCGGCAGTTGGGGTGACGGCGGGGTTGCTGGTACTGGCGAAGCCAGTCGGGGCGGTACTGGCGGCGGGTGCGGGTATCGTTGCGCTCGTGGTGGCGCGGCGCGGCGGGCGGCACGTACCGATGCGGTCCGTCGGGGTGGCGGCGGTAGCGGCAGCAATCTGCTATGCACCGTGGGGCATCCGCAATCTCGTGCAGTTCGGGTCGCCCCTCTACAGCACGGAATCGCTCGATGCGTGGGTGAACAAGTACGATCCCGCGCAACCGACTGAGGGAATTTATCGCTATTTCACGCGCATGGCGTTGCCGCACCCGCGCTTGTTGATCGGCTACGGGCTAGATCATTTTCTTGCGGTGCAGGGAAGGGAATGGGCGCGGCTATGGGCGGCGATCACGGCGGGCATGGTCGTCTCGCTGGTGCTCATTGCGCTGGCGATCCTCGGCGCACTGATCGGGTCGGGTCGGCGCAGCGGCTTTGGCGCGGTGATCGCGGGGGCATTCGTGCCATACACCGTGTTCTTACTTGTCTACTGGCATTTCGAGGCACGGTATTTTCTCGTCGCGGTGCCGTGGGCGTGCCTGTGGGCGGCTGCGGGGTTGGACTGGTTGTATGACGCCCTTGCCGCGTGGTTTGCGGGGCGGTGGCAGCGTGCGCTTGTGCCAGTTGCGGTGCTTGCGGTACTTGCAGTGGTCTTTCTGCCTGCCGCGTCGGTCTTCTCGAAGGAGATCGCTGAGCAGACGGGCGGCAACGAGGCGGTACAGATTGCGCGATGGGTGCGCGACAACACTCCGCCAGACGCCGTGGTAATGACGCGCAACCCGTGGGAGTTGTCGTGGCATAGCGAGCGGCGGGCGGTAATGCTGCCCCTCGGCACTTCGGACGACATCGAAGCGGCGATGCGGCAATACGGCGTGACGGTGCTTGTGCTCGATCACATCAACGATTGCGGCACCGTGCGCCGCAGTATCGCGCCGCTCTATCAATGGCAGGAAATCCCCGGCGTCACACGTCTCTACAACCCGAACCCGACAGGGTATGCATCGTATCTGATCTATGCGGTCAATCCTGCTGCCCTCCGCCCGTTGCCGCCACAGCCCGCCGGGTGCGGGATCACCTGATCGCCCTATGTGTCCCGGCGGAGATGCGTGCGCCAATACCAGAGACTATACGCGACATACGCGACGAGCACCGCCGTGAAGGTGACGCGGAGAAAATCGTTCTGCGCGTCGAGCACATTACAGATGAGCACGGTGATGAATGCGGCATTGGCGATGCCGTACGCTCGCAGGCGGCGCGATGGCTCCATATCGGGGGTGCGGAGTGTCGGGAGCAGTGCGCCTACCAATGTGACTGCCGCCAGCACCCGCACCGCGAAGACGATTTTCCAGAGTTCCACGGGCGTACCTTTCGTGGGGTTACTGCGGGCGTTTGCGCCAGCGATAGCGGATGACGAACATTTCCATCACCGCCAGCAGTAACGCGAAGAAGCGCACGACAGGCAGCGGCGTGGCGAGCGCGAGACAGATGAGAAATGCTAATGCAGCGTAATCACCCGCCACGCCGTATGCCCACGCCCGGTGCAGTTCACCGCGCCCCTTCGCCCGCTGGACTGCGATGGGCGACGCGACCATCCCAAGCACAGTGAGCAGCAATGTCGCCGTGAGGAACATAGATCACACGCTTTCTGCGGTGTGGGGCTGCACATTTTCGCGTAGCCACTCGGTGAAATCGTCTTCCGCCCGTTCGCGTTCGTTCGTGCGATCCGCAAGGCGGTTTAATTGTGTACTCATGTCGAGGGGATCCCCGGAGAACTCCATCGCGTTCACTCGTAAGAAGGCGTCAGCGGCGATATAGGCGGTGCGCTTGTTGCCTTCCAAGAAAGCTTGTGCCTGCGAAATGCCGACCGCAAGGAGCGCAGCGAGACGCACCAGATCGGACGTGTGGGCGTATATTTCCGCCATGCGTGTTCGCATCACTGCAGATTCCAGCACCGCCTCCCGCAGGAGCGGCGCGGAGGGAAACCCCGTCTGCTCCATCACGATTGCGTGCAGCGCGACGATATCAATGACATTGAGATGCCGAATCGTTGCCACCGCAGGCTACTTGTCGGTGTCTACGAGGGCGCGGTATCCGGCTTCGTTGCGCTTCCAACTCTCTTCAAAGGCAGCACGCAGTTCGGGACGCAGGACCGGGCGTATCTCCACGGGCTGCACATCAATGAGGAGCAATTGCCCTTCTTTGAGATGCTGCCGCTCGATCTCCTCCCGTGGGATCGTGACGACGTAACTATTTCCTTGGCGACGCAATTTCTGCTGAATCATAGGTGCAACCTCCTAACACGCGATTTCATGTATATAGTGTAGCATCTGTATGCACAATATGCACCTCGTCTCGTTGTCGCCAGACGTGGTAGGATGCACGGGGGTGTAGTAGGGGAGCAGGTGACGTGACGGAGGGGCGCGGGCTGCGAATCGTGATGCTGACTTCGTCCTATCCGCTCTACGTGGGCGACATGACCGCGCCGTTCATTGAGGAGATCGCGGCGGGCTTGGCAGGGCGCGGGCATGAAATTCATGTGGTCTTGCCCGCGCACCCGCGATTGCGGCAGGATGTGGTGGCACGTGGTGTGTATCTGCATCCTTTCCCGGTCGCGCCCGTTGCGGCGTGGGGCGCGGCGTGGGGGTACGCGGGGTCGCTCGCGGGCGATGTCGCGCTGACGAAGGCGGCGGTTGCGGTCGCGCCGTTCGCCTTGACGAATGCCGCCCGCGCGGTTGCCCGCGTCGCCCGAAATGTCCGCGCCGATCTCGTCCATGCCCATTGGGTCATACCGAACGGTCCCCCAGCAGCGTGGGCGGCGATACGGACGAAAACGCCGCTCGTCGTCAGCCTCCACGGGTCAGATGTTTTCGTCGCAGAGCGGTTCGGCGCGGTGGGGCGGGCGGCGCGGTGGGCATTCGGGCGGGCGGCGGTGGTTTCGGCATGTTCCGGCGATCTCGCGGCGCGTGCCGCCAACCTCGGTGCAGACCCCCGGACGACAACCGTAGTGCCGTACGGCGTGGACAGCACACAGTTCTACCCGGCGGACGATGCGTCGCGTGCCGCTATTCGCGCATGGCTCGGTCTGCCTGCGGATGCGACCGTGTTGCTGTGCGCGGGGCGGCTGGTTTATAAGAAAGGGTTCGCGGTGGCGGTTGAGGCATTCGCCCGTATCACTGCCGCACATCCGGCGGCGTATCTCGTCGTTGCAGGGGACGGACCGCTCCGAGCAGGTCTCGAAGCGCAAGCGGCTCGGCTCGGTGTGGCGGAGCGCGTTGTCTTCGCAGGGCGGGTGGATCGAGACCGGCATCCGTCACTCGTTGGGGCGTGTGACCTGTATCTGCTGCCGTCGGTGCATGACCATCGGGGCAATGTGGACGGGCTACCGAACGCCCTGCTCGATGCGCTGGCGGCGGGGCGGGCGGTAATCGCGTCAGATGTGGCGGGGGTGGGGCTGGCAGTGCGGGACAGCGAAACGGGGCTGCTCGTGCCGGAAGGCGATGCGGGCGCACTGGCGGCGGCGATAGACGCGCTGCTGCGTGATCCCGCCCGCCGCGATGCACTCGGTGCCGCCGCCCGCGCCGATGTCACGCATCGCCTCACATGGGGCCACACGACGGACGCATTCGAGCGGCTCTATACACAGGCGTTGAGGGGGTAGGGGCAGGTGGAGACGGTCGGCATTATCGGGTTGGGGTACGTCGGGTTGTCGTATGCGGTGGCGTTCGCGGAGGCGGGCTGCACCGTCGTCGGGTGTGATGTCCTTGCGGGGCGTGTGGCGACGATCAACCGGGGCGAAAGCCCATTGCCAGACATCCTCACAGACGCGGCGGTTGCGGCACAGGTGCATGCGGGGCGGCTCACCGCGACGACCGAGGACGCACCCCTCGCGGCGTGTGATGTGCTCATCATCGCCGTGCCGACGCCTGTGACGCCGACCTACGACCCCGATCTTTCGATGGTGCGGGATGCAACCGCACGTATCGGGCGTATCCTGCGGGCGGGGCAACTCGTCATCCTCGAATGTACGACGTACCCCGGTACGACGGAAGAGATCGTCGTGCCGATGGTCGCGGCGGCGGGGTTCACGGTCGGCGTGGAGGTGTTCGTCGCCTATTCGCCGGAGCGGATTGATCCCGGCAATACGACGAGCCAAAAATGGACGATCCACAATACGCCAAAGATCGTTGGCGGCTGCACGCCGGAATGCACGCGGCGGGCAGTGGCACTCTACGAGCGCATTACCTCGCCCGTGATCGCGGTTTCGTCGCCGCGTGTGGCGGAGATGGAGAAACTGGTTGAGAATATCTTCCGCGTCGTCAATATCGCGCTGGTAGACGAACTCGCCCTGCTCTGTGACCGGATGGGGATGGACATCTGGGAAGTGCTGGACGCTGCTGCGACGAAACCGTACGGCTTCATGCCCTTCGTGCCGGGGCCGGGATTGGGCGGGCATTGCATTCCCGTAGACCCGCTCTATCTGACGTGGAAAGCGAAGGCGTTCGATATGCCGACGCGCTTCGTCGAGTTAGCGGTGGAGATTGATCGCAAGATGCCGCACCATGTGCGCGATCTCGTCGGGCGGTCGCTGAACGGCGAGCGTAAGAGCATTAACGGGAGCCGCGTGCTGCTCTTGGGTGTCGCATACAAACCTGACATCGCCGATGTGCGCGAAACTCCCGCGCTCCCACTCTGGCGGTTA
>JBBRMX010000244.1:0-5385 GCA_038230615.1 Thermomicrobiales bacterium
GCGAGTTGGGGCAATCTCCTCAACGTCGCCCGCAACGTCAGTGTGCTGGAATCCCAGCCGTGGCTGTGGGCACCGGCGGGCGTCGCCATCGTGCTCACGGTGCTGGCGATCAACTTCATTGGCGACGGGTTGCGCGACGCGCTCGACCCGCGCATGAGCATTCAGTAAGAAACAAATCGACCGGGGTTTGCCGGGGGTGAGGGAGACGATATGCACCTTCCGGAAGGGTTTGGGGGCGTCGTGCCGCCCGTGTGTACGCCGTTCACCAATGCGGGCGACGTGGACACGGATTCGCTTAGGCGGCTCGTGGGTTTTCTGCTCGACGCGGGTGTGCATGGGCTGTTCGTGCTCGGCAGCACGAGCGAAACGGTCTTTCTCACCGACGCGCAACGGGCGGTCGTGCTGGAAACCGTGGTGAGCGCGACAGCGGGACGGGTGCCGGTGGTGGCGGGGGTGTTCGACATCACGACTGCCCGTGCCTGTGAACACGCCCGCCACGCCGCGCACGCGGGGGCCGCGGGGCTGGTACTGACAATGCCGTTTTACCACCGCTACAACGCCGCCGAAATCGCTGCGCACTTCCGCGCTGTGGGCGAAGCGGCGGGCGGTCTACCCGTGATCGCCTACGACATTCCCTCCACCGTTCACGCGAAGATCGAGCGAGCAGACCTCGTGGCGATGGCGCGGGATGGCTTGATCGTGGGGCTGAAGGACAGCAGCGGCGACGAGGCGAACTTCCGGGGCGTGCTTCTGGCAACGCGGGAGATGCCGGGGTTCCGCGTCTTCACGGGCTCGGAACTCGTCGCGGACGCCGCGCTGTTGTTCGGGGCGCACGGGATCGTGCCGGGGTTGGGCAATGTCGACCCGCACGGCTACGTGCGGCTATTCGAGGCGGGGCAACGCGGCGACTGGGACACGGCGCGGCGCGAACAGGAGCGGCTCTATCGCCTGTTCGAAATCATTCGCTGCGGCGACGCAGGGCGGATGGGCTTCACCGCCTCGGCCCTCGGCGGCTTCAAAACCGCCCTGATGCTGCGCGGCGTGATTGGCACGAACGTGATGGGCGCACCGCTCACATGTTATAACGACAGCGAGACGGCGGGGGTGCGTGACCTCCTCCGCGAGGCGGAGTTGCTCGTGTGACCGCCGGGACGAGCCCGCCTGTCACAGTGGCGATGGTTGGGCTGGCGCATCCGCACGCCGGAATGTGGCTGGAAACACTCGATGCCCTGAACGAAGTGAGGGGCGTGGTGCTGTGCGATCCCGACGCGGGATTACGGGCAGACGCGGTGGCGCGGTGGGGCAAGACCGTGGCAGCGGTTCCCGGTCTCGCCGCCGCTCTCGCGCACCCCGGCGTCACGCACGCACTCGTCGCCGTGCCGACTGCCGCGAACCCAGAGGTATTGACACAGGTAATAGACGCGGGCGTGCATGTGCTGACCGAGAAACCGGGAGCGCGGTCGGCACTCGCGTTCGCACCGGTGCAAGCCGCTCTCGCCCACCGCCCGGTATCTTTCGCTGTGGCATACATCAACCGCCTGCACCCGGCGATCTTGCGAATGCGCGATCTTTTTCGCGCCGGGGCCATCGGGCGGCTGCTGACCGCCGAAGTGCGCGTTGTCACCACGCAACCCCGGTTTCGCGACCCCGCGCATTGGTTGTTCCAGCGAGAGATCGCGGGAGGCGGCATCGTTTCGTGGCTCGGTTGTCACTGGCTGGATGCGGTGCGGTTTGTGACAGTCCTGTGGGATCACCTGTGCGCTTTCTCGCTCCGTCTCCAACGACACGCGTTTTTCCTAACCCGATGTATACGTGTAACCCACGAGCCAATCATGTAATAATTGTACCAGACGAACGGGTGCATAGTCGGCAGGGTAGTGGATCTGACCTGCACTCATAAAAGCGGACAGAGGGCAAAGTTAACTTCTCTTTACAAGCAGTAAACTGGCTGTCACGAGAAGGAGATGGTACTCGTGCTTGGCGAGGCGCATCTGAAGCGGGTGCATAAGGAGTATATTTTATACTTCAACCGCGACCGCCCGCATCAGGGATTGGAGCAGCGAGTACCCGAACCGCCCGAGGAGGAATCGTGCCGTGTGGGGCCGATAGCGGCACAACCCGTACTCGGTGGGCTGCACCACACATGCCCGATGAAGCACGGAAGGCTTTTCAGCCAGCACGGGGAATCTAGGCTCCCGCTAGCACTTTTCGTTTCGTTTTTAGCGTTGCAATGCGCCAAAGGAATTGGTTGGGGCGCAGGGATTCGAACCCCACCTACCTGATTCAGAGTCAGGCGTTCTACCGCTAAACTACGCCCCAACGACGCAGATGAACGTATATCATATGCGTCGGGGCGCGTCAATATTTCAGAAGGCGCGGAAGATGCCGATGACGATCACGATGAGCAGATACACGAACACGCATGCGATACCGAAAAGGTGATCGTTGAAGATACGCCCGTGTCGCAGCGGCATAAAGACCGATACTTGGAGCGCGTTGTCGTCCTCATTGCGGGTCTGCGGTTGTCGGCTCTCATTCTCTTCCATCGCGTCGCTCTCCCTCGCTGCACTTCGCACTTCGCGCTTTGTACGTCGTACGTCGCATCTCTAATTGCCGTATCGTTGTGTAGTGTACCATCTACTCGATGCTGCGGATTGTGCCTTCGGCTACAACAACGCGCCCCAAATCCTGCAACATAAACCGATCCAGCACCGAATCGTCCGCACCGGTGATGATGACCTGCCGTGCTTCGTCTGCCAGCACGGTTTCGAGCACAAATGCGCGGTGTGCGGGGTCAAGTTCCGAAAGCGCATCGTCCAGAAGTGCCACGGGCGGTTCACCGGTTTCTGCGGTCATCACGGCGATTTCTGCCAGTTTGATCGCCAGTACTGCCAGTCGCTGCTGCCCGCGTGACCCGTATGCGGAGAGTTCCATGTCGTTGTAGCGGATCGCCACATCGTCGCGGTGCGGCCCGATGACCGAGACGGCACGGCGCAATTCCTCGCGGCGATGTGCGTGGAGTGCCTGCATGAAATCGCGGGCAGCGGTCTGTTCCAGTTCGTTGAGGTCGTCGGTGTGGGGCGTGGTCGGGATCGTGGCAATGTGGGCGAGCGAGAGGGTATATTTGTTGTCAGTGAGGGCGGCGAAGGCGGCAGCGGCGTGCTGCGACAGTACCGCGACGGTGCGGGCGCGGCGGGCATGGACATATGCCCCTGCCGCGACGAGCGACTCGTCCCAATAGGCAATTTCGGCATTAAACGTCGGGTCGGTCGGGCTGCGATGCTCGGCGGCGAAGCGTTTTAGAAGGGCGTTGCGCTGCGCCAGTGTATGCATGTAGGTTGAGAGGGCGCCGATGTAGCGGCGGTCTATCTGCGAAAGCATGATGTCGAGATACCGCCGCCGTACACCGGGCGACTCCGTAATAAGGGCGAGGTCGGTCGGGGCGAACAGCACCGCCCGCAGCGTGCCGACTGCATCCACCGCACGCCGCGCCGCGCCGTTTACCTTCACCTGCTTGCGCGTCATCGGGGCGGCGACGGGGGATGCAGTATCGAGTTGCAGCGTAATATCAAGCGAAACTGCGCCATCTGCGGCAGCGATGTCGCCGTGAACGCGGGCATACGGTGCAGAGGCAAGGTCTTGCCCGCTCTGCCAGCGGATCATCTCACGGTCCAGCCCCGCACGTGGCGAACGGGTAGTAGCGAGGAACGCGATCGCTTCCAGTATCGTTGTTTTGCCCGCCCCGTTCGCGCCCGTGACGACGACCCCGCGTGGCGGTAGCACCAGATCGAGCGAACGATAACAACGGAACTCTTCGAGCGCGAGGGCGGTGAGGTGCATGCGTCTCCCGGAGAGAGAACTGAGGACGAAGGACTGCGGACTGCGTGATTCGCTCCGTACATCGTGATCTGCTATCAATCACAATGCCCGGGATACATCACACAGTTCGCCGCCCACAGTCCTCCGTCCTCTTTTTTATTGCGCGAGGTGCATCGGCATGATGACGTAGACGGCGTCGGTGTTGCCGACAGGGCGCATCACGCCCGCATTGTTCGGCCCCTGCATCTCGATGGCGACTTGTGCGGTCTTGAGGGCATTCATCACATCCGCGAGATAGCGCACATTGAATGCGATCACGCCCGCAGGACCCTCGATGCTCGCATCTACCTCGCTCATGTTGTCACCCACTTCGGCAGCATTGGCGGAGACCTGCACAGTGCCGGGGCTGAATTCTTCCTCGCCTTTCAACATTTGCACCTTGACAACATCGTTATTCTCGCGAGCGAAAATACCGGCGCGACGCAATGCCCCGATGAACCCCTCGCGGCTCATCACAGTGCGGGTGGTGTACGATTTCGGCAGCAACTGGCGGATTTCGGGAAACGTTCCCTCGATCAGGCGCGTGACGAACTCGATATTGCCGCTAGCGCAGAGTACCTGATTACGGTTCGGGGTCACGGTGATTTCGACTGGTTCTTCGCTGTCACCGAGCAGGCGGGCAAGTTCGTTCATGGCGCGGGCGGGGACGATGATCGAAACCGGCTCCGCAACGGGAATATGCAGTTCGCCGTCCCGCAGCGCGAGGCGGAAGCCATCGGTAGCGGACATCGTGATCGTTTGCCCCTCCATGCGCACATGGATACCGGCAAGGACGGGACGGGAATCGTCCGATGCAGAGGCGAACGCGACTTGCGAGATCATCTCTTTCAGATGCGCCCCGCTGATGACCGCCGTGGGGCCGTTCGTGTCGCTGATTGAGGGGACGGCGGGGAAATCTTCCGCGTCAATCCCTCGGATTGTGGAGCGGTTGCGTCCGCAGGTGAGCGAGAGTGCCAAGCGTGTATCCACGGAAAGGGCGACGGTATCATTCGGCAGCGTGTTCACCCATTCGGTGAGTGACTTTGCGGGGATCGTCACTGCGCCTTCCTGCTCCACGGTGCAGGAAATCCACGACGTAATCGCCATTTCGAGGTTGGTTGCCGCCAGTTTCAGTTTGCCGTTCTCGGTCGAGAGCAGCACATTATTCAGCACTGGCAAGGTCGTTTTCGATGCGACCGCCCGCTGTACCTGCCCCAATGCACGGTGCAGATTCTCTTGCGACACCCGCACCCGCAGATTGCTCCCAACCGCGCCGACTGCGCTGTCCGTTGATGCTTCAAACAGGTCCACCATTCGCCGTCCCTCCCGTTGCCCTCTTGCACGATCCATAGCGCGGAATTACAGATAGTACGTACAGTGTACGGTGCGCGGGCAAGACGCGCAAGGGGTGGCGGCAGATCGTGATTTGCGGCTCGTGATGAGAAAATGGGATGTAGGATAGAGCGATATGCTCCCACCGCGAATATGAACAACGATCTTTCCTCGGAGGACACGCACATTACGAAC
>JBBRMX010000245.1:0-5365 GCA_038230615.1 Thermomicrobiales bacterium
TACGAGAGTGTGAAGCGCGATCCGGCAGGTTTCCGTCGCGCAAAGGCGTGCCGGAACTGCCAGAGCGTGCCACGCAGATGATCCTCATCGAACAAGTAGAGCGGGGTGCCGTAGCGCAGCGCAAAGGTTTGCAGCGGCACACTTCCCATTGTAAGAAAGCCACGCGGATCGCGTCGGGCGGATTTCGGCAGTAAACGGTGTTCGTCGTCCCGTGTGGGCAATGTCGCGGTCATTGTATCCTCGTTTCTTCTGTGCCAGCGTGGCGTCTATCGTAGACGAACAACGAAGCGGCGGCAATGGAAATTGACATAAGACGAACTGCGATCTTGACACGGCGCGTATCAAGTGGTATGGTAGCGATGTTTAGCAGTCATGTGATACGAGTGCTAACGGGAGCGCGAACGATGATCGGTGACATCCTGAGCGAGCGGCAGGAGCGCATTCTGCGCCTCTTGGTACGCGAGTATATCCAGACGGTGCGGGCAATCGGCTCGAAAACCGTCGTGGAGCGTGGCGCGTTAGGATACAGCAGCGCGACTGTCCGCAACGATATGGTGCTGCTGGAACGCCTCGGCTACATCCAGCAGATGCATACGTCCGGCGGGCGCGTCCCGACCGATGCAGGGTATCGCTACTATGTCGAGCGGCTGATGGACCAGCCGACGCTGCCGACGACCGAGCAGATGCTTATTCGCCATCAGTTCCACCAAGTGGAAGTGCATCTGGACGAGTGGGTCAAACTCGCGGCGTCGGTATTGGCACGGGTATCGGGTAATGTCTCAGTTGTCACCACGCCTCGCGCCCGCCTGCCGAAGGTCCGCAACCTCGAATTGATCCCCGTGCAGGAGCGGACCGCACTTTTGGTGCTCGTCACCCGCGAGGGTGCGGTGCGGCAGACGATGGTTGCACTCCCGGAAGGAAGCGATCAAACCACGCTGCGGGCGGTCGCGGATCGCGTCGCATCGCGGTTGCGCGACAAAGGGCGGGCGGAAGTGCTTGTCACCGCCGACGAGCTGAGCGGCGTCGAGCGGCTCGTGGCGGATGAATCTGCACGGCTCTTGCAGAACCTCGAAGCGGCGATGAGCGCGGAAGTGATGCACGACGGTCTCGGCAATATTCTCCAGCAGCCGGAGTTCAGCGCGAACGACCGCTCCGGGCGGCTTGTGGAGTTGCTGCGTGGTGGGGCATTACTGACGGCGTTGCTGCCGCAGTTGCTTGTCGCAGCGGACGGCGACCCGAACCGCGTGCAGGTCATCATCGGCACCGAAAATCGCTGGGACGATCTGCAAGACTTCGGCATCGTGCTTGCAACTTACGGTGCGGCAGATGTGATGGGGCTTGTGGGCGTGCTTGGACCAACTCGCATGGCATACGAGCGGACGATTTCGTCCGTGCGCTACGTTTCGCAGGTCCTGAGCGATCTGCTCATCGAATTGTACGGGCCGCGCCCCACGCTTGGGGATGGCGCACACACGTAAAGGAGAGTCATCCGTTGGAGGATCAGACCGCGCAACCGCTAACGGGGCAACACGACGCCCCCGCCGAGACAGACAACGAAACGATGCATGCCGGTGAGCCGCTCGATGACGCGGCGCAACTGGAAGCTGAGAAAGCGAAAAATGCCGAACTATTCGACAGTTGGCAGCGCGAACGTGCCGAGTTCCGCAACTTCAAGCGGCGGGTAGAGCAAGAACGGCAGCGCGACGCGCAGATGGCGGGGGCGAATGTCGTCGCCAAGACGTTGTTCGTGCTGGACGACTTCGACCTTGCGTTGCTGAACAAGCCGACCGCTCCCGAAACCGAGGGATGGGTGAATGGTGTCGCGCTGATCGCGCACAAGATGCGCCAGATGCTCGAGAGCGAAGGCGTGCAGCCGATAACCGTGCAGGGAGCGAAGTTCGATCCCGCGCTGCACGAGGCGATCATGATGGAAGACGGTGGTGGCAATGTCGTCGTCGCGGAGTTGCGGCGCGGCTACACCTTGCATGGGAACGTACTCCGACCGGCACTCGTCAAAGTAGGTAAGGGCGAGTAACAGACTTCGAACGGCGGGCGGCGACTTCTCGTGGCCCATCCCTAACTGATATGCAACGAATGAGGAGCAAACGATGGCACGAACGATTGGCATTGATCTCGGTACGACAAACTCGGTCATGGCGGTGATGGAAGGCGGGGAGCCAACGGTTATCCCGAATGCGGAAGGCAGCCGCCTCACACCGTCCGTGGTAGCGGTGACCGCGAGCGGCGAACGGCTCGTTGGGCAGTTCGCGAAGCGGCAGGCGGTGATGAACCCAGAAAACACCGTCTTCTCCGTCAAGCGGTTTATGGGGCGCAAGTACAACGAGGAATCCGTACAGCGCGATGCGAAACTCGTGCCCTACCGGATCAGTCCTGCCCCGAACGGCGATATTCTTGTCATGATGGGTGGCAAGACCTTCTCGCCGCAGGAAGTTTCGGCGGAGATCCTGCGGAAACTGAAGACCGATGCGGAAGCCTACCTCGGTGACACGGTGGATAAAGCGGTTATCACGGTGCCGGCATATTTCAACGACGCACAGCGGCAGGCGACGAAAGACGCCGGACGCATCGCGGGGCTGGACGTGTCGCGCATCATCAATGAGCCGACCGCGTCCTCGCTCGCGTACGGGCTAGAGAAGAAAAAGGACGAGGAAATCGCTGTCTACGATCTCGGTGGCGGCACCTACGACATCTCGATCCTCGATATTTCAGACGGCGTGTTCGAGGTTCGCGCCACGAATGGTGACACGCATCTCGGTGGCGACGACTTCGACCAAGCAATTATCAACTGGCTCGCGGACGAATTTCGTGGGAGCAACGGCATTGATCTTCGCTCCGACCGGCAGGCATTGCAGCGGTTGAAAGAGGCGGCAGAGAAGGCGAAGATCGAGCTGTCCTCCACGCAGCAGACCGATGTATCGCTGCCGTTCATCACGGCGGACGCGACCGGACCGAAGCACCTGAATGTGACGCTCACGCGCTCCAAGTTGGAGCAACTCGTCGGTGATCTGATCGAGAAGTCCATCCGTCCGATGGAAGCGGCACTGAAAGATGCGGAGTTGCAAGTCGGCAGCGTGGACGAAATCCTGCTCGTTGGCGGGCAGACGCGGATGCCTGCGGTACAGGAGCGCATCGGCAAATTCTTCGGCAAGCCATTGAACCGCACGATCAACCCCGATGAGGTCGTCGCGCTCGGCGCGGCGGTGCAGGCAGGTGTGCTCGGCGGCGAAGTAAAAGACGTGCTGCTGCTCGATGTCACACCCCTCACGCTCGGTATCGAGACGCTCGGCGGGGTCTCAACACCGTTGATCGAGCGCAATACGACGATCCCGACGCGCAAGTCGCAAGTCTTCAGCACCGCATCGGACAGTCAGTCGCAGGTGGAAATCCATGTCTTGCAGGGCGAGCGGAAGATGGCGGGCGATAACAAGACACTGGCGAAGTTTATCCTCGATGGTATTCCGCCTGCGCCGCGCGGCGTGCCGCAGATCGAGGTTGGCTTCGATATTGATGCGAACGGCATCGTCAATGTCTCCGCGAAAGACCTCGCGTCCGGCAAGTTGCAGAGCGTCACGATTACGGCGTCGAGCGGGCTGTCGGAGCAGGAGATTCAGCGTATGATCTCCGAGGCGCAGGTGAACGCGGCGGAAGATCAGAAGCGGCGCGACGAGATCGAGCACCGCAACCATCTCGAATCCACGGTGTACACGGCGGAAAAAGCACTACGCGACTACGCCGACAAGATCGCGGCGGAGGTCAAGAGCGATGTTGAAGCAAAGGTGAAGACGGCGAACGACGCCCTCGCCGCCGGTGATGATAGCCGCATCACCGCCGCCCAGACCGAACTCGATGCCGCAATGCTCAAGATCGGTGAGGCGATGTACGCGCAACCGGGAAGCGAGCCGACGACCCCGCCCGATGACACCATCGAGGGCGGGTTCCGCGAGGCGAGCAACTAATACCCGGCTCGGAGCGACATGAACGGGAGGCGGACACATCGTCCGCCTCCCGTTTTCTGTGTCCGCGCGGCGTGCGGTGTGCGTTCTGCTATACTTTGCATGCGCAGGGGGCAATGATGGAGAGTGTAACTGGCATGGTAGCAACGGGGCGCGAACAGCGGAAAGAGTCGCAGGTAGCGCACGCGATGCGTGGACGGGCAGATGTGCACCTGCATACCGACACCGTGGACGGCTTGCAGACCGTGCAGCAGTTGCTCGATTATGCTGAACACGAAACCGACCTCGATGTCATCGCTGTCACTGATCATGATGCGGTGCATGGCGCACTAGATGCCCGCGAGCGTGCCGCACGGCAGAATCTCCGCATTGGGGTCATCCCCGGAACCGAAGTGACGACGCGACACGGGCATGTCCTCGCGTTGTTCGTCGAGCAGGCATTTCCGATGCTCAAGACGCTCGATGCGACCCTTGCGGCAATCCACGAGGCGGGCGGCATCGCTGTTGTGCCGCATCCGATGTCGTGGCTGACAACGAGCGTCGGCGAGCGCAATCTCCGGCGCGTAGTCGCCCTCGGTGAGGCAGGGCGCAGGAGCGGCGTCTATTTCGATGCCATCGAGATGCTCAACCCCAGTGTGTCCGGGCGTGTTGCGTACCGGCGGGCGCGTGCATTGAACCATAGCCTGTTTCATCTGCCAGTGATGGCGGGCAGCGATGCACACTCGTCATCCCTGATCGGCACCGCGTATACCGCGTTTCCGGGCAAGACGCCGGACGATCTCCGGGCGGCATTCGCAGCGGGAACGACGACCGCGCACGGGCAATTCTGGTCATTTGAGGATCACCGTGCCATTGCGGGAGAAAGCCTGTACCGGGCGTGGGTACTTGTACCCGCGCGTCGGACGCAGGCAATTCTGCGGCGTGAGACGGCGCGAGGCAGCGAAAGCGCATGAAAGTTGCCATCGTCTCCCCGTACGATCTTGCTTATCCGGGTGGGGTGGCAGACCATATCCATCATCTGTCCGTCGAGCTGCGGATGCTCGGACACACCGTGAAAATCATCGCCCCGACCGAGCACGGTAGTGACGATGGCATCGTGCTCGGCCCCGATTTCTACGGGATCGGCAAGGCGGTGAAAGTCCCCGCGAACGGTTCCACCGCCCGCATCACCTTGCAGCCGTTCGGTCTGGGCAAACTGGTGAAAGAAGTGCTCCGTGCCGAGCAATTCGATGTGATCCACCTGCACGAACCCCTCATGCCACACCTGCCGCATGTCGTACTGCGACACTCCACCACCGTAAATGTCGGCACCTTCCACGCCTTTAGTGACAGCAATGTCGGCTATGCAACGATGCGCCCCTATCTGCGGCGCGATTACCGTTCGTTGCATA
>JBBRMX010000246.1:0-5304 GCA_038230615.1 Thermomicrobiales bacterium
AGGGGAATCGCCCCTGCGCCATGATGCACGAAGATACTCATTAGGTACTTCCGCAGCGCAAATCGAGGGCGGCACGCGATGGCAAGACCGGGACATGACGACGCGGCGCGAGCGGTGCCGACCTCCGTGCTGGACGAACAATATCGCGTGGAGCGTACGATTGGCGAGGGGACATTCGGGCGGGTGTATCTCGCCACCGATACGCGCCTGCGGCGTCCCGTGGCGATCAAAGAATTGCTTGCCACCCGCAACACGACCGACCCCGACACATTCGCCCGCTATCAGGATCGCTTCGGGCGTGAGGCACGGGCGGGCGGCGCGATCAGCCACCCCCATGTGGTCACGGTGTACGAGATGGAAGGCGACGCCGACGGCAACACCTATCTCGTGATGGAATATATAGACGGCACCGACCTTCGCGCCCTGCTCGCGCAGATCGGCACCCTGCCGACCGACCGTGTGGTATCGGTTTCGCTCGATGTGGCGCGGGCATTGGAGGCAGTGCACGAGCAGGACATCGTTCACCGCGATCTCAAGCCCGCCAATATCATGCTCACGCGCAAAGGCGTGGCGAAACTGACCGACTTCGGTATCGCGCAAGTCGGCAGCGAGAGTATGCGAACACAGATGATCGTCGGGCATCCCGGTACGCCGCTGTATATGAGTCCCGAACAGGCGTCCGGTTTCGGCTACATTGACGGTCGCAGCGACCTGTACAGCCTCGGACTCGTGATGTACGAAATGCTCACGGGCGAACCCTTCGGGCGGCGGCGCGTGCCGCTGGCGCAACGCCGCCCGGATCTCTCCGCTGCTCTCATTACTATTGTAGACCGGCTCTTGCAGCGCGACCCCGACGCCCGTTACGGGAGCGCATCGGAGGTCGTGACCGACCTCGCACGGCTCACCGCCGCGCCGTCCGCAGCGAGCGGCACGTACACCTTGCCAGTGCCGCCGCCGGGCGCATTTCTTCCCTCACCGGGAAGCGGCGTACCACCGGCAGGATACGGTAGCCAGCCGGGAGCGGGGTATGTACCATCCGATTATGCTCCCGGCAGCGGGCAACCTGCCCCACCCTCGGTGCAATATCCGCCGCAGGCATACCCCTATGCGCCGCAGCAACCACCGCCCCCCGCGACACCGCCGAATTTCCCGCCGTATGGTGGCGGTGGCGGTGGCGGGCAGCCACCGTACGGCACGCAATCGCCACCACCGCAGCGACGGCGTTCGCCCTATCTGTTCATCGGCATCGGGGCCGGGGTGCTCGTCGGGCTACTCACGCTGCTGGCGATTATCGGGGCGGTCGCCGGGGGCAGCACTGCGACTCCCACACCGGGCGGCACGCCTATCGCCGCTGCGACAACGGCACCAACGACACCAACGGCGGCACTCGCCCCCACTGCCGCCCCTTCCGGCGTATCCGGTGCGACACCGACCGCCGTCGGGAGTACTGGCACGACCGCGCCGGGGGTCACGCCGGTTGCATCGGTGGCGTTCACCGTACCGACGCGCCCCCCTGCGACCCGCACCGTACCCGCTGCCATCGCCGCGAGTGCGCCGACCACCGCACCCTTCCCGATAGGCGCGACCGTGCAACTTGCGCCGGGGAACCCATTGCCGGTGGCGATGCTGCCACACGTTTTCGTGGACGCGAATGCGCGGTACACGCTGCATTACCCGGCTGCGTGGAACGAACTCCCCGGAGACGCCGATACCGATGTGCAATGGCAACTGAACGGCATAACCGCTGCCTCCGTCACCACCGAAAATCTCGGCTTGCAAAAGAAGCCGACGGCGCAGCAACTCGCCGACCAAGTTACCGCCTCGTTCGGCAAACAACTAACAAACTACAAACTCTCCGACGCGACGCAGATCAAGGTTGCAGGGCAGGACGGCGTGCGAATGCTTTACACCTTCACCGACAGCACGAACAATGTAGCAGTCTCCGGTTACCTCGTCGCTTTCTCGACGGACAGCACCGCCGTCCTGTTCAGCGGCATCGCGACAAACGACCAATTTGATGCATTACTGCCGACCTTCGACGCCATCGCGGGGTCCCTAACAGGCGGCGCGATGCTGACGAACACCTACACAGACCCACAAGGGCGGTTCCTGTACAGTTACCCGCGTGACTGGCAGGAGGCAAAGCCTGCCAACAGCAGCCAGTTGGGTCGCACTGCTAGCCCGAACGGAACCGCCAGTTTCAATATTGTCATCAACAACGACATCGGTACCGCAACCTTGCAGCAATACTACGATGCACAACTCAAGACGCTCTCTGACCCACAAAAGGGATTCCGGCAATTCAAAAAGGTGATCGAGACTAATACCGATGTGGACGGCACCGATGCAAAATTGCTCGTGTACACCGCCGATGTCGGCGACGGCATCCTGCGCGAACTGCACCAGTGGTATATCGTGTACGAGGGGCAGGGGTTCGTCCTTACGTTCTCGGTGCCTGCCGACAAAGCGCGTGAGTTTGCTGACATGGGCGACATCATTGCAGACAATTTCTCGTTTGGATGATGCGCGGTTACACGAAAGCCGCCCGACAACGCTACACTTGAGCGGTGTGGCACGTGGGATGCAACGCACCACCCGACCCTATTCGTCCCTACGTGGGAGAATTGCAGACGATGACGACTGATGCGCTCTGGTACAAGGACGCCGTGTTCTATGAAGTGCCGGTCCGTTCGTTCTACGACAGCACAAACGACGGCAGCGGTGATTTTCGCGGGCTGACCGAGAAATTGCCGTACATCCGCGATCTGGGTGTAGATTGCGTTTGGCTGCTGCCTTTCTTCCCGTCGCCACTGCGGGACGATGGCTACGACATCGCCGATTTCTACACGGTTCACCCCGATTTCGGTACGCTGGAGGATTTCCGCGCCTTCCTTGACCGCGCCCACGCGTTAGGGCTGAAGGTCATCGCGGATCTCGTCCTGAACCACACAAGCGACCAGCACCCGTGGTTTATCGCGTCGCGGCAATCGGTGGACTCGCCGTACCGCGATTACTATGTATGGACGGACGATACGGAGCGATACGCCGATGCCCGCATCATTTTTACGGACACCGAAATCTCGAACTGGACGTACGACCCCGTCACGAAGCAATCGTACTGGCACCGTTTCTTTTCTCACCAGCCCGACCTCAATTACGATAACCCCGATGTGCAGCGGGAAATGCTCGCGGTGCTTTCGTTCTGGCTCGATATAGGGCTGGACGGCTTCCGGTGCGATGCCGTGCCGTATCTCTACGAGCGCGAAGGGACGATCTGCGAGAATCTGCCGGAGACGCACGCCTTTCTCAAGCACATGCGGGCGTATGTGGACGAACACTACCCGGGGCGGATTCTGCTGGCGGAAGCGAACCAATGGCCCGCCGATGTGCGCGAGTATTTCGGCAACGGCGACGAATTTCATATGGCGTTCCATTTCCCGTTGATGCCGCGCATCTTCATGGCGATCCGCCGCGAGGAGCGCACACCGATCACCGAAATTCTGGCGCAGACACCGGACATTCCCGCCAACTGCCAGTGGGGGATGTTCCTGCGGAACCACGACGAACTGACGCTAGAGATGGTAACGGACGCCGAGCGCGACTACATGTATTACGAGTATGCAAAAGACCCGCGCATGAAGATCAATATCGGCATTCGGCGGCGTCTGGCACCCCTCGCGGAGAACGGGCGGCGGCAAATCGAGCTGCTCAACAGCATCCTGCTCTCAATGCCGGGTAGCCCCATCCTCTATTACGGCGACGAAATCGGCATGGGCGATAATTATTACCTCGGCGACCGCAACGGCGTCCGCACACCGATGCAGTGGTCGTCCGACCGAAACGCGGGATTCTCGCGCTGCGACCCGGCACGGCTCTATAGCCCCGTCATTATGGACCCGGTCTACGGGTATCAAGGCATCAATGTGGAGGCGCAACAGCGCACGCCGACTTCGCTGCTGCACTGGATGCGGCGGCTCATTATGGTGCGGAAACGCTATCCTGCCTTCGGGCGCGGCACCATCGAGTTCATGGGCGGCACGAACGAGAAGGTACTCACCTTCACGCGTTCCTACGAAGGGCAGACACTGCTTATCGTGCTGAACTTGTCGCGCTTTGTGCAGGCGGCAGAACTCGATCTTTCGCGCTACCGGGGAATGCATCTCGTCGAGTTGATCGGCGAGACGCGCTTTCCCGTCATCGGGGAGTTGCCGTATTTCTTCACGCTCGGCCCGCATACCTTTTACTGGTTCCGGTTGGAAGAATAGACGCACGGGCGAAACCCACCGACGCATGGTCGCATGTATACGCAAAGGGGAACGAGTGTGGAGCATCTGACCGGTCTGCGGTACGTCGTGCCGCTGCGCGAAGGCGGGTCGCTCCCGGCGGTTGTCGAGACCGACGCAGGGCAGTATGTCGTCAAGTTTCGCGGCGCGGGGCAGGGGACGCGGGCATTGGTCGCCGAACTGCTCGTGGCGCATCTCGCCCGCGTGCTCGGCTTGCCGGTGCCGCCCTTCGCCCTCGTTGATCTCGATGCAGGCTTCGGGGAGAGCGAACCGGACCCCGAAATACAAGATTTACTGCGTGCCAGCGTCGGGAGCAATTTCGGGCTGGCGTACCTTCCCGGCGCGATTGCCTTCGACCCCGCCGCAGACCGCGACACTGCGCCCGATCTCGCGGCGGCAATTGTCTGGTTCGATGCATTCACGACGAATATAGACCGCACGCCGCGCAACACCAACCTGCTGATGTCGGGAGATACGCTCCATCTCATTGACCACGGTGCCGCGCTCTATTTTCATCATGGCGGCGAGAGCAGCGCGTGGAGCGGGCGGGCGACGGCGCGATTCCCGCAGATCAAAGATCATGTGCTGCTGCCTATTGCGGGGGACATCGCGGCAGCGGGCGCAGACCTCGCGCCGCTGCTCACCGCGCAGACCGTGCGCGAGATCGTCGCCACAGTGCCGGATGGCTGGCTCACGGGGGACGGCAATGCGGCGACACCCGATGTGCAACGAGAAGCGTACATCGCGTATTTCCTCGCCCGTCTCGCCACCCCGCGCCCCTTCGAGCAGGAGGCGATTGATGCCGCCCGCCGTCTGGTATAGCTACGCCACTGTGCGCGTCGTGCCGCGTGTCGAGCGGGGGGAGTTCGTCAATGTCGGTGTCGTCCTGTTCGCACGCACTGCACGGTTCCTCGCCGCCCAGATCGAACCCGATCATGCCCGCCTCCGCGCCCTCGCGCCCGGTCTCGATCTTGCGGCGGTCGAGCGGCATCTCGCAGTCTTCGCGGCGATCTGCGCGGGG
>JBBRMX010000247.1:0-5282 GCA_038230615.1 Thermomicrobiales bacterium
AAGGCAGATGCGGCACGCCCCCACGGGCGTCAACTTCGGGTGGTAGCAGAAGACGGGGATGTCTACCCCCGCACGCTTCGCCGCCTCGACGATCAGCGTCCCCTTCGGGACTGCGACCGCCACGCCGTCTATCGTCAGTTCCACCAATTCCTCAGTCATTGATGCGCTCTCCTAGAAGGGAATACAGCCGTCCGGGCATCGTCCGGTGGTGATGTGCGACTCGAAATCGGCGCGGAAGTGCTTGAGGGCGGACATAACCGGCGTCGCGGCAGAGTCTCCCAGTAGGCAAAGCGACCGCCCCGGAATGTGGCTAGCGAGGTCAGTGAGCAGGAACAGATCGTGTTCGGTTGCATTGCCTGCGATGACGCGCCGCATGATCTTCAGCAACCAGCTTGTTCCCTCGCGGCAGGGGGTGCATTTGCCACACGATTCGTGCTGGTAAAACTCGGTGAAGCGGGCAACGACGCACGCCATGCAGACCGTCTCATCTAATACCATGACTGCACCGGAGCCAAGCATCGAGCCAGCAGCGCGGCAAGCGTCGAAATCCATCACGAGGCCCATTGCGTCCTTGCCGTCCGCCAGAGTCGCGGGGAGAATCGCCGCCGAACTGCCGCCGGGGATAACTGCCTTCAGTCTGCGCCCTTCCCGCATCCCACCACCATGCGCGACCAATTCGCCGAGCGTCACGCCGAGCGGCAGCTCGTAGTTACCGGGGTGATTGACGCTGCCAGAGAGCGAGTAGATTTTCGGGCCACTGTTCGGCATTGTGCCGATGGCGGCGTACCATTCCGGGCCATTCTTAAGCACGAACGGCACATTCGCCAGCGTTTCTGCATTGTTGATGACCGTTGGGCGACCGTACAGCCCGACGACGGCGGGGAAGGGCGGGCGCGAACGCGGCATCGGGCGGTTGCCTTCGAGCGATTCGAGCAACGCGGTCTCCTCGCCACAGATATATGCGCCCGCGCCGCGATAGACAGTGATCTTGAGTTCTACGCCTTTGCCAAAGATGTCCGTACCTAGCAATCCGGCGGCTTCTGCCTCACGGATCGCCGCATCGAGCCGCTTCGCGGGTAACCCGAACTCGCCGCGACAGTAGATAAACGAATGCGTCGCGCCGATAGCGTACGAGGCGATCATCACGCCTTCGAGCACGATATGCGGGTCCCATTCGAGAATGGCGCGGTTGTTGAAGGTGCCGGGTTCGCTCTCGTCGGCATTGCAGCAAACGTATTTCGGACCGGGGATGTTCGGTACGAAACTCCATTTGGTGCCGGTCGAGAAACCTGCGCCGCCACGCCCGCGCAGCCCGGATCGCTTCACCCAGTCGGTCACATCGGCAGGGGCGAGTTCGGTAACTGCCCGCTGCCAGCCTGTATAGCCGCCTCTGCTGCGATAATCCTCCAGCGTCCACGCGCCTTCGCGCCCGACCGATGCCGTGAGAAACGGTTCGAATGTCTTCGCGGGCATCGGTGCTTCAACCGTTGCAGTCATGCGTATCCCATCCTCCGGCACCGCCATTGCAGGGCGGCGATTCCATCATCCGTCATCGCGGTGCGTCAACTCGTCTCCCGGATTGTTCCTGCACGCAAATCCGCCACGAGCGCGGAGACGCTTTCGTCGTTCAGTTTCTCGAAATATGTGGTGTTCACGCGCAGTGCGGGTGCGCCGCCACACGCCGCAAGGCATTCGATAGTCCGCAGTAGCGTTACCATGCCGTCGGGTGTCGTCTCGCCCGGTGCGACGCCGAGTTCTCGTTCCAACTGCGCGAGAATACGCTGGCTGCCCCAGAGCGCACACGACAAGTTGTCGCACACTTCCACAACATACTTCCCGACCGGCTCGGTGAAGAACATCGCGTAGAAGGTGGCGAGGCTGTGAACATGGTGCGGCGAGACGCCGAGCAATGCCGCCACTTCCGCACTTGCGTCGGACGGCAGGTAGCCGATCTCGCCCTGCGCCAACCGTAGCGCATCGAGAATCGCGGATTGCACACGCGGGTACTTCGTCTTGAGCGCGAGGATGGCGGTACGGGTCTCCACACTCAGAACACCGCGCACGGGTTCGGCGGCGGCTGGTTCAACGGACGCGGCGGCATCGGGGGCCTGCTCAGTCGCGCCATCCCGCTGGGGGAAAGCAGAGGCAGAAGTCGGGAAGGGCTTCAACGATCCACCTCCCCCATCACCGGGTCGTAACTGCCGATGATCGCCACGAGATCGGCGACCAGCCCACCCCGCGCGGACGGGCCGAGCGCGTGCAGCGTGGCGAACGACGGCGCACGGAAATGGCAGCGGTACGGTTTGCCTGTGCCATCCGACAGAATGTAAACGCCGAACTCGCCACGCGGCGATTCGATGCATTGGTAAACCTCCGCGACGGGCGGCTTATACCCTTCCGTCACCAGTTTGAAATGGTGGATGAGGGCTTCCATACTGACTTTAATCTCCTCGCGGGGCGGCAGGGCAATCTTGCGGTCGCTCGTCAAAATCGGGCCGTCCGGGAGGCGGTCGAGGGCTTGCCGCACGATCTTGACGCTCTCACGCATCTCCGCGATCCGCACGAGATACCGGGCGTAAACATCGCCCTCGGTCCGCACTGGTACGGCGAAATCATACTGCTCGTAGTCCGCATACGGCTCGTCGCGCCGCAAGTCCCAATCTATGCCGCTCGCCCGCGCACTCGCCCCCGTCACACCGAGCGCGAGAGCTTGCTCCGCGCCGATTGTGCCGACACCGACCGTCCGCTCGCGGAACAGCTCGTTATTGGTCAGGAGCGATTCATACTCGCTGATGCGCTCCGGCATGATCGCCAGCAGCTCATTACATTTGCGTACAAAGGTATGTGTGAGGTCGTTCTGCAACCCGCCGGGGCGGATGAAGCTCGTCATCATCCGCGCCCCGGAGATTTCCTCGAACAGGTCGAGCAGCAATTCGCGTTCCCGGAAGCAGTAGAGAAAGGTGCTGAGCGAACCGAGGTCAATCGCCTGCGTGCCGAGCCAGACAAGATGGCTGCCGAGCCGTCCCAACTCCGCCAGCAACACGCGTATCACCCGCGCACGCGCCGGTATTTCGACTTCCAACAAACGTTCCACCGCGAGCGAATAGGCGAGGTTCATATTGAGCGGGGAGAGATAATCAATCCGGTCAGTCAGAGTGACGACCTGCCAGTACGTTTTGGCTTCAGCAGTCTTCTCGATACCTGTATGCAAGTAGCCGATTTCCGGCTGACAATCCACCACCGTTTCGCCGTCCAGTTCGAGCAGGAGCCGCAGCACACCGTGTGTGCTGGGGTGTTGCGGACCCATGCTGACCTTCATCGTGCCGATAGGCAACGACGGGGCGACGTCCTGCCCCGGTTCGAGCATCGCCGCGAGGGCGTCCTGCCCAGTGTTCGCCGCCCGCCCCGTACCGCGCATGTTACGCATTCGCTTTCCTCCGCGCCCGCGAGATCGCCTCGACGGTGTGCGTAAACTCGACCCGTTCGCCACCGATGCCGACATCTTTCCGCAATGGATGTCCGACCCACTCCTCTGCGAGGAAGATACGCCGCAGATCGGGATGCCCCGCGAAGGTGATGCCGAATAGATCGTAGATTTCGCGCTCGAAGAAGTTCGCACCGGGCCAGAGGTCGGTAACGGTCGGCACTAATGGGGCGTCTTCCGGCACAAAAACCCGCAACCGCAACCGCATTGAGGCAGGCGGGCGGGCGGCAAGATGGTAGACCACCCCGAAACGCGGTGCGCCGCGCCCCTGCTGCCCCGCGATTGCGACCGGATAGGTCAGCGTATCAATCCCGACGATGCCGGAAAGCCGCATGAACCCCTGCGTTTCCCGGAGCCACGCGCAGACCTCATGCAACGCATCGTGTGCAATGGTCGCGGACGCCTCGCCCTGCGCTTCGTCCCACGCGAGCAGTGCGCCCGCCCGCGCCGCGAGTGCTTCTTGTAGTTCAGACGGTGGGAGGCTCATGCCGCGCCTGCCTTGATGCGCTCCTGCAACTTGATGATGGAATCCATCAGTGCTTCCGGGCGCGGCGGGCAACCGGGGACATACATATCTACCGGCACGATCTGGTCCACGCCCTGCACAACCGCATAGTTATTGAAGATGCCACCGCACGACGCGCAATCCCCCATGGCGATCACCCATTTCGGGTCAGGCATCTGCTCGTAGAGTTGGCGCAGCACGGGTGCCATTTTGGTTGAGACGCGCCCCGCAACGATCATCAAATCCGCCTGCCGGGGCGAGGCACGGAAGACCTCCGCACCGAAGCGGGCAAGGTCATGCCGCGAGCCGCCTGTCGCCATCATCTCAATCGCGCAGCAAGCAAGCCCAAAAGTGAGCGGCCAGAGCGAGTTCGCCCGCCCCCAGTCCGCGAGGCGTGTGAGCATGACGCCCGGTACACCATCTTTGCTATGTGCGACTGCTTCGCTCTGCACTATTCCCATTCCAGCCCCCCGCGTCGCCGCGCATACCAGTATCCGAAGAACAGAATGCCGAGGAACACCAGCATCTCGCCAAGCGCGAAAGTACCGAGTTTGCGGTACGTCACCGCCCACGGATAGACGAACACCGCTTCGACATCGAAAACAAGGAAGAGCAACGCAATGCGGTAATAGTGGACGGGCAACCGTACGCGCCCCGGCGCAGGAACCGCCTCGGCAACACCGCTCTCGTACGGCAAACTCGTCTCGCGCCGCCGAGGACCGAGCGCGGTAGAGACCGCAAGAACTGCTACCGCAAAGAGAAAAATCAGCGCGGCGAGGATGAGCAGACCGAGATATTCCGGTGGCATAGGCTCTCTCAGCACTCCTGCACCGCACTGCGGCGCGGCATCAAACTGTCGGACGACCTAACTGGTAGGATACTGTACACCGGATTGTTTGAAAATGCACGAACTTGTGTTATCCTCCTGCCGCTGGACATCTGAACGAATCCGACACACACTTTCCGGCACAGTGACGGGGGACGGCGCGGACGACAAGATACCCCCGACTTCTCTTGACGCTTGGCAACCGTGCGTTGTGGAGTGTGGAATACATGGTCAATCTGCTCTGGCTTGCGGTCGCGTTGCCGCTAATGAGTTGCATCTTTTTCGCGGTTGCAGGGGCGCGGCTTGTGCCGCGTACAGTTGCCGTTATTGGATGTGCGGCGGTTTTTGCTGCATTCGTTATCGTGGTGCTCGCTACCTTCGATCTCGCTCGTCTCGCGCCGATAGAACGTGTGCGTCTCTCCGCAGGCTGGTCGTGGCTCGATGGCGGCATGCTCACGGTACGGGCA
>JBBRMX010000248.1:0-5256 GCA_038230615.1 Thermomicrobiales bacterium
CGAGCACATCGCGCACCGCAGCAATCCGCTCACCGGTGTGGTCGCGGACAGGATCATTGATGAGTTGTGACAGGTAGAGCATGGCTCCCCCCACTCATCGCCGGTCTGTTGCTCGATGTGCTGCACGTCCGGTTCCACGCTAGTACCCCTTCGGTAGTCGTCTCGTTGTTCGTCGTATTACGTGGGCGACCGCGTGATGCAGATATGTCCTGCCCGCTCCTTGTGGGAGTGTAGCACCGTGCGGGGCAGTTGTAATGCTTTGTGTGGTGCGGATGCACGGTATACTAGAGGCGCGGCATCCGTTCGTTGTTCGGGAAGGTATCCTGTCCGTGGGTCATTCGTTCTCGCTGCCATCGCTGCCCGTTCCCGCGCACCGCGACACGCTCGAATTGCTCGACGCGACGGACGCGGTCGCGCCGCAGACGCTCGCCCATAATTTGCGAGACATCCGGCGAGTGAACCGGTTCGCAGGCGGTACGGCAGTCGTGCTGCGTCACCTGCCCACGCTGCTCACCGAGATTCCGCGCGGCGGCACCGTACGGGTGCTCGATCTTGCCACCGGCAGCGGCGATATTCCGCTCGCACTGGTGCGATGGGGGCGGCGGCACGGCTACGATCTGCGTGTGCTTGCGACCGACCTGAGCGACGAGGTGTTACAGGTCGCACGGCGTGAGACGGCGGGGGAGCCGCGCATCGTTCTCGAAGCGTGTGACGCCCGCGCCCTGCCCTACGGCGACGACACCTTTGATGTGGCGATCTGTTCGCTTGCGCTGCACCATTTCGGGCGGGACGATGCAGTGCAGGTGCTGCGCGAGATGGCGCGGGTTGCGGTGCGCGGTATCATCGTCAATGACCTCACGCGCAGTTATTTCGGTTATGCGGGGGCGTGGCTACTCGGCGTTGCCACCACCACAAACCCGCTGACGCGCAACGATGCGCCGCTTTCCGTGCTGCGGGCATGGACACCGGATGAACTCCGCACCATGGCGACCGAGGCGGAACTTTGGGACATACATCTCACCACCCATGCCTTCTGGCGCATGGCACTCACGGGACGGAGCCTGCGATGATCGAAGAACCCGGAAGCGAAGAAACACGCGATGTGGTCGTCGTCGGAGCGGGGCCGGCGGGGTCGGCAACCGCACTGCTGCTCCACCGGGCGGGGCATGATGTGCTGCTGGTGGATCGCGCCACCTTCCCGCGCCCGAAAGCGTGCGGCGAGTACAGCAGCCCGAAGGTGATCGAAATTCTGCGGCGACTCGGCGTGGATGATCTCATCGAGGCATTGCCGCCACACCGTTTGTATGGAATGCGCGTGTATGCCCCGAATGGTTCACATTACACCGTGGATTACCACGCCGTCGCGGACGAACACTACGCCCTCTCCATCCCCCGCACCGCGATTGACACCGCCCTCGTAGATGGCGCGAAGCGAGCGGGCGTCCCCGTGCGCGAACATACCCGCGTCGTCGGTGTCTCGGCGTGGGACGGCGCGGGGCGCGTCGTCACATTCCAGACACCGGAAGGGGAGCAACGTATCCGGGCGCGGCTCGTCGTCGGAGCAGACGGGCATCATTCGGCGGTGGCGAAATGCGTCGGGCTTGCCGCACGTCGGTGGCAACATCGCTGGCCGCACCGCGTCGGCATCGTCGCGCATTACGAAAATGTCACCGCGCTCGACCGCTACGGCGCGATGGTCGTCGGCGCGAAGGGGTTCCACGGCTACAGCGGCGTCGCCCCACTCGGTGGCGGGCGGGCAAATGTGGCGTTTGTCGTGGATGTTGGCGCGATGCGGCGGCGCGGCGCGACGATGGAAGAATACTTCGAACAGGCAATCGCCGCACTCCCCCCGGTGCGTGATGCCCTCGCAGGGGCATCGCGGGTAGACAAGATTCGCGGCGTCGGCCCGCTGGCGCAGGGGGCGCGACGCGCCATCGCGGACGGCGTGCTGCTCGTCGGCGATGCCGCGATCTATCTCGACCCCTTCACCGGCGAGGGCGTGTACAAAGCCCTCCGTGGCGCGGAACTCGCTGCGGACGCTGCCGACACTGCCTTGCGGAAGGGCGATCTCTCCGCCCGCGCCCTTCGCCCCTACCTTGCGGCGCGGCGCAGCGCATTCTGGGAGAAGACGCTGGCGAATTACCTCGTACAACTCTTCGTCCACGCTCCGCCGCTGATGAACTACATCACGCCCCGCCTCGGCTCTCGCCCCGCACTGGCACGGCAGCTCGTCTTGGTCTTGGGTGACCTCGGCACCGCGAAAGAGCGGCGCGGGCTATTCTCGCCCGTCTATCTCTGGCGGCTGCTGAAGCCGTAGTGATGCCAGCAAGCAACTCCGTATCCGTCGCATCAACGGCGACGAGAAGCCGCGGCAACCAACGTGCTACTATTGCCCCCGATACAGGCATCCGACCTCTTTCGTTGCAACCGAGGGAACCGATGTTTACCGAAACGACGATCACCATGTACGGCGACCGCGACGCGATCTTTCGCCTCGGCTCCGAGATCGAACGCTGGCCTGCCATCCTTCCGCACTACCGCGCGGTCACGCTGTACGAATATGCCACGATGGAAGACCGCACGGTTCGCAAGACTGCCACGATGCAGGCGTCCCGCTTCCTGCCCGTCGGCACAATTCCCGTCGCGTGGAAGACGATTCTGGAAATAGATGACCGCACGCAGACGCTGCATTTCGTCCACATCGGCGGATTCACGAAGGGTATGGATGTGTACTGGCATCTCACACCCGACGGCACCGGCACGAAGGTGACGATTACCCACGACTGGCAATTGCGCTGGCCGCTTATCGGCGGATGGGTGACCGGGTTCGTCTGCCACCAGTTCGTAGACGCCATCGCACGGCGCACGCTGCGTTGCATCAAGACGATGGTAGAAATCACGGTGCCAATGAAGGGCGGGGCGCGTGCCTGAGCGAACCCGCGTCGTCATTACCGGCATCGGCGCAATTTCCAGTATCGGCACCGGGCGCGACGGTCTCTGGGCAGGCGTGCAGCGCGGCGAGAGTGCAGTGCGCGGTATTGACCGCTTCGACGCCGCACAGTTCCGCTCCCGCATCGCCGCGCAGATTAACGACTTCGACCCGCTCACGTATATGGAAGCCAAACGCGCCTATCGTCTCGACCGCTTCGCGCAGTTCTCGCTCGGTGCCAGTATGTTGGCGATGGAGGACGCGCATCTCGCGCTCACCCGCGCCGAAGGCGAACGCACCGCGATCTACATGGGCAGCGCACTGGGCGGTATCGGCTTTGCGGAACAGGAACACCATAAATTCATGGAGGGCGGGATGCGGACGGTCAATCCCGCGCTTGCATTGGCAGTCTTCGGCGGGGCATCGTCCGCGAATGTGGCGATAGAGTACGGCATCACCGGTCCAACCGTCTCTAATGCGAACGGCTGCGCGTCGGGCGCAATCGCTATCGGGGAGGCATGGCGGCTGCTACAAGAGGGGCATATTGATGTCGTGCTGGCGGGCGGTTCGGAAGCCCCGCTCTTCCCGCTCACGTTTGGCGCGTTTGCGATCATCAAGGCGATGAGTACGCGCAACGACGACCCGCAGCATGCCTCCCGCCCCTTCGACGCAGCACGAGACGGGTTTGTGATGGCGGAAGGCGCGGCGGTGCTCGTCATGGAAACCGAAGCGCACGCCGTGGCGCGGGGCGCACGTATCTACGCCGAAGTGCTTGGCTACGGCACCACCAACGACGCCCACCACATGACCGCCCCCCTGCCTGACGGCACGCAGACGGCGCGGGCGATGCGCCTCGCCCTCGACGCGGCAGCCGTCGCACCGGAGCAGATTGCCTACGTCAATGCCCACGCGAGCAGCACGCCGCTCAACGATTCGACCGAGACGCGGAGCATTCGTGCCGTCTTCGGGGCGCACGCGGACCGCCTCGCCGTCTCCGGCACCAAGGGGATGACGGGGCATTCGCTCGGCGCGTCAGGCGCAATCGAGGCGGCAATCTGCGCCCTTGCGATCACGCACCGTTGCATCCCGCCCACAATCAATCTCGTCACCCCCGGCGCGGGTTGCGACCTCGATTACGTGCAAGATGGTCCCCGCGCTGCCGACCTGCCCTATGTAATGTCCAATTCCTTCGGCTTCGGCGGCATGAATGCCAGCCTCGTCTTCGGCAAATACGAGTGAAGGTAATGTAATCGTTTCATGTGGAACAGTCCCGTCTTCCACACGGAGAGTTCTGCACGACAAATGCCGCGCAACCTGCTATCCTCCACCCCGTTCGCATGAAAGGGAGTGCGCCAATGCAACCGCCGATATCAACAACGACGACGACCACCAACGCCGCGCCGCCGCTGCTGCGTGTGACGGCAGCCGACCATATCAGCATGACCGTGCGCGATCTCGATGAGACGCTCGCCTTTTATGGAGGGGTCTTCGGGCTGACTATCGAGGGAATAGAGGAGTATCGTGCGGGGCGCACAGGGATCGTCACGCTGCGCGTCAGCGATTCCTTCGTCCTCCATGTGCGCCCCGATGCCGATGCCGCCCGCCCTGTAGACAACGATAACGGCTACGATCACCTCTGCCTTGCCATCGCGGGGATCGCGCCGGACACTCTGCTGACCTATCTGCGCGACAACGATGTCGAGATCGAGGGCGGTACCGTCCTGCGCGACGGGGCACGGGGCGACGGCACCGCGATCTACCTCAACGACCCCGACGGCTACCGTGTCGAACTCACATGCTACCCCTGATGCCTCCCTCCTAACCGTATCGCCCGTGACCGATGTCACCCCTAGAAGGGGACGATGCGCACTTTTTGCCCGCGCCTGCTGCCCCGATCATAGGGTGTAGAAAGACGCGAATTGCCCACATGGGCAGGGAGTGATGCAATCTCTCCGAGGCGATCCAGAAAATGGACGCCCGCAACCGCGTCGAAGCCGCCCGCATCGCAGAGCGCAAAGACTGGCTCTAAAACATTTATATCCCAAAGGCGCGAATCTCCCGGCTGGCTTTGCCCATACTAATTTCGTTTTACTGCTCTTGACATTGCTGTTTTCAAACCCTTACACTCCATGTAAAGGTGCCATGCGGTGCGCGGCAAGCCCCGCCATATCATCCGACATGGACCTACGACATATACCAAAAAAGGGGACACATCGCATGTCTACAACAACTACTCCTCCTGCGTCGCTCGTGCCGCCAAGCGACGATGTTATACCGCGTTGCGGCGCAATTGTGCTCGATGCGCTCTTGGCGAACGACGGCATTAC
>JBBRMX010000249.1:0-5246 GCA_038230615.1 Thermomicrobiales bacterium
CGAAGCCGCCGCATTCTGGCTCGCCGCGAGCGTCGTGCCGCCCCGCACAACAGTGGCATAGGGGGCGGCTTCGCGGGCGGTGCCGTCAGTACTCAATCCGTCCGCGACGATGTATTCCGCATCCGGCACGAGCGCATGGAGATGCCGCAGAATCGCACCGATACGCCGCTCCTCATTGCGAGCGACAACGATAATCGAGAGCGCAGGAAGTACTGCGCGAGGTACGCTCATCGCGTCGCCCGACTGGGT
Source organism: Thermomicrobiales bacterium (assembly GCA_038230615.1). Classification (GTDB taxonomy): domain Bacteria; phylum Chloroflexota; class Chloroflexia; order Thermomicrobiales; family JALYUS01; genus JBBRMX01. The sequence continues at coordinate 250 of JBBRMX010000249.1, forward strand.
ACGTTGCATCCCTCGTTAGTCTCCGTCCGCAAAGATCATCTCACTGGGAATCGGGATTGCGCCCTCGAACGCGCTCACGTCAATCGTTGTTTCGGGGCGAATCATCGCGTTGAGATGGCAGAAGGAGTGCAAGCCGCGCGGGCTGGCATTGTGGAAGCAGCAACGATCCACGCGGTCGAAGTCAAGGTCTTCCGCGTCCATGAACGGCTTGATGAAGACCGTGACGTACTGCGTATCGAACATCACGCCGGGGTTTTTGCCGATATATGGGAGCAACACGCGCATCGCGGCGAACCCCTCGCGGGACATCAGCCGCTTCGCAAGCGCGGTTTTGCCCCGCGTGACACCCCGAATGAAGTCTACGGGATCGTCGCCGAGAATCTGGCTATAGCGGTTCCATTCCAGACCGGGCGTGCTCGGCACCCACTTGCCCGCTTTTTTGTCGTGCCGCAGGATAGCGATGCTATTGCAGAGCGGGCTGCCGAAACCGAGCGGCATAAATTCTTCCGGCGCGATACCAAGCTGGTCATGCACGAGTTCCAAGATGTCCGGCAGGCGGAGTTTGCGCCCGAAGCCACGGGTGTCCGGCACGAAATCGTCCATCGGCTCGTCTATGTCCCAGCGGTTGCCGAAGGGCGTCGCCGCCTGAAACGAGACGGCGCGGATGATCGGATGCTGGCGGCAGACTTCCAAAATCGGGGCGATCTGGTCGGTGTTCAACCCCGGCAATAGCGAAACGGCGAGGGTCGTGTTCAGCCCCGCTTCCTGCAATTTCTCCAGTGCCTTGAGGCGCACACCGAGCAATTTCTCGCCGCGCAGCAACTCGATGTCGCTCTCACGTAGGCTGTCCCACTGCAAATAGACCGAGGTAAAGCCCCATTTCTTCAGGCTCTCCGCAAAGTCGGCATCTCGTGCGATACGGATGCCATTGGAGATCATCTCGAAGTTGGTAAAGCCCTTGGATTTGATAAGGTCGGCAAGTTCTTTGAGGTCTTTGCGGACGCTCGGTTCGCCGCCGCTGATTTGCAGCGACACGTCCGATCCTTCGGCACGCACGACATCATCGAGCCGCTGCCCGATCTCTTCCAATGTGTAATGCCGCCCATCGGGGTTGCTGCCCGCGTAGCACATCGGGCAGGTGAGGTTGCATTTCTCGGTGACTTCGACCATTACGAGACCTGCACGCTGCTTCCCCGGCAGACCGGGACCGCCGCGCCGTGCGCCGTCACCTTCGCCATATTTTGCCTTGATCTGGTCATCGAGCGCGAAAATGCGCTCATAGAAAGGGGCGTGCGGGCCGAGGTCGGATTCCGACACCGTGCCGTCCATTTCGTACCGGCGGTAGATGGTCTCGCCGTTTGCCAGCCCGATGTATTCGGCGGGGACGCGGGTGTGCGTTTTGCCAAGCCCCTCGGTGCGCTTCAGAACTCGTTCGCTGATGCTGACCGCCATTGGAATGCACCCTCCTGCTTTCTCACGCCACCACGAACTCGGCTGTTCGCCCGCCCGATTTCCATATTCGTCCGATAGTGCGTTATACGTATGCATCGCGCGATTGGATGTTTTGTGCTGCTCCACAGCATAGCACGCACGCCGCGACACGCGATATGGCATCACGCTAACTGGTCGGACGATGCCGCGAGAGTTGCCAGAATCGCTCGGCGTACCCTGCCCCACCCGCCACATCTGCAGCGTAGTCGCGGACAATGGCGGGCATGTCGCCGTCGCCGAATAGTTCACCCATCTGCGAGGTGTACGTCGCGATAGCACGGATTTTCGTATCGAGCCACGGGGCGATATCTACCGTCTCCGCCGGCGTCCCCACGAGATCGAGCGCGGCGAGGCGGGCAGGCAAAAAGCCATTTTGCCGCACCGCATACGGAAAGTCTTCGTAGCCCCACACTGCCGAGACCGATGGCGCGAGCAGACGCATCGCGGCGAGCGTCGCCTGATGGTCTACATGCATCCCGACCGCCAGCGGCCCGACAACGGTTGTATCGGGGGTGAATAAACCCGTTGCGGCGAGGGCAGCGGCGATTGCTTGCGGCAATACATTCGCTTCGTCTGCCACCAATTCCGTCTGCATTGCCGCCCAATCGGGATACCGACCGCCACGGAATGCACCGTCCACGAACGACAATGTATGCAATGTTGCGCCGAGCGATGCAACCGCAGCGGCATCTTCGGCGCGGCGGGCGCGAATCGCATCGCCGAGCGACGCCACGCCCCACTGCGCGACCAGCCATCGTGCCCACGGCGTCAGGGCGGTTTCGTTTTCCGGCGTACCACCGAAGATCGTCACGACGACCACGTCCGATCCGCCTGCCGCGAGTCGTGCCGCCGTCCCGCCCGCCGAAAGCGCGACATCGTCGAAGTGCGGCGCAAGCAGGAGCGTCCGGGGCGCAAGGACAGAAGATCGCGGCGTCTGTGCATCCATCGGTCAGTTGCCTCCCGGTGTGTCCGCGCCCTGTATGAGCGATGCCGCGCCACAGAGCGTTTCGACTTCTTGCCCGATAATAGCCGCAACTTCGGTCATCAGGATGCGGGCTTTCGGCTCGATTGCCACAAGCAATGCATACTCGGCGGGCGTCGAATGGTCGCGGTATCGCGCCAGCACCGAGGCAACGCGCTCCGCAACGAACACCACGCGGTCACCGTGCGTCAGGGCGTCCCCGATGGCGACGGCTTTCTCTTCCCACGTCTGCGGACGGTAATCGGCGCGGGGCCACCCAACGAGTACCGCCTCGTCAGGATTGATGCCTTCGTAACTGTGCGTGACACAGAAGCGAGCGAGTACGGGCTGGTCACGGGCATTCAGCAGCTGGTACCCCTCCCAACAATGCCCGGTGCCGTGGTGCGTGATGCTGCGCCCGATATCGTGTACGAGACCGCCGGTGCGGGCAAGCGCGGGGTTCACTGGCTCACCGGCGGTGGCGAGTGCGTCCGCGATCATCCCCGCGAGGCGTGCGACGGTTTCGCTGTGCGCTCCCCATTGCTCCCCCGGCGGCACGAGCGACCAGAGCAACGACCGTGCTTCGGCTTCGGTGTATGGCTGCGTCACGGTCAATCCCTCCACGCATGGTTCGTGGCACTTTTTCGCATCGCGCAATGCGGAACGAACCGCACATTACGGGGCTGCAAACCACGTTCTTCCCCGCGCCAGTGTATCTTAGATGTACACGTCGCTGTGGGTACAACGCGAATTGTTGCCGCATACCCTCCGCGCCATGCTCCGCCGGTGCCGCGCCAATGCCGCCTATCTGCAATATCAGCCCATCACGTCACTCGTGGTGCTGGCACTCCACCGAGCGGGTTTTGGCTGCGACGCATGGACAGTGGACGACTCTGCCCGCGCCGCTGACCTCCTGCGTGGGGCGTGGACGGTATCACGACCAACCGCCCCGACGTGCTCTACGACGTGATTACTCGCAGGTAGACGCCGCCCGTAATCGCAAGTACGCGGCAATCAACCTACCCGAATAACGTCTCACCCCTCGCCCGCGCACCCGAAACGCGGTACCGTACTACTAGCGACGGGATAGTATGTCAGGGGGAACGATGGCAGTGACGATTGTGCATGACGAAGACACCACGTGGGTTATCCCGCCACGCTCCGCCAAGGAGTCCGCCTATCGCATCGTGCAGCGTGCGCCGGGGCGATGGGCGGTACAGGCGACCACCAAAGAACGGTACGATACGGGCGGCGAGTGGTTCGCGCCCTTCGTCTCCGCCCTGAGCGCGGAGGATGCGTGCGTCGGTCTCGTACGCCGGATGGCGACGCAGATCAAGGACAAAACATATCTTGACGAAGTAGCGCAGGAGATCACGCGACAGACGGGTGCGCCGCCGCCACCAGACAAACCGTGACCACTGCCCCACGCTACCCGGACGTGCAGGGGCTGTTTCCCGGTAGGCAGTCGGTACGCGCATTTTTGCCTGACCCCGTGCCGCGCGTGCTGCTGGAACAGGTGATTGAGGCGGCGCGGTGGGCACCCTCGCCGCATGGCACGATGCCGTGGCGGTTGGCGGTCCTCACGACGCCTGCCGCAAAAGCACGCCTTGCGGACGCCATGGGCGCGGTGTGGGTGGATACACTGGCGATGGATGGCGAACCGCCGGAGATCGTTGCGAAGCGGCTGGCGAACTCACATGCCCGCATCCGCGAAGCACCCGCGCTCGTGCTGCTCTCGCTGTTCGAGGGCGATCTCGACCGCTACCCCGACCCCGCACGACAAACCGCCGAAACGACGATGGCGGTGCAAAGCCTCGGCGCGGCGGCAGAAAATCTGCTCCTCGCCGCATACGCACTCGGTCTGGATGGCGGCTGGATGTGTGCGCCGCTCTTTTGTCCGACCGAGGTTCGCGCCGCACTCGATCTGCCGCAGACGCTCACGCCGCACGCACTCCTGACGCTCGGCTATATGGCGCGGGAGCCGAAACGCCGCCCGCGTTTGCCGACGGAAGAACTGGTCGTGTTCTGGGAATAAGTGCCGCTACGCGACGGGCGACCTCAGCGACTGGTCCTGATACCATACCGCTTGTCTCTTGCCCTGCTGCTTTGCGACATACATCGCAAGATCGGCACACGCGATCAGGTTTGATGGTTCCGTGCCGTCATCGGGGGCGATAGCGATACCGATGCTCACGCCGAGTTGTAGCGCGTGATCGAGGACCACGAAATCTTCGGTAAAAAGTGCCATGATTGCTTGCACCACCGTCCATGCATCCGCCGCCGCAGAGAGATGTGGCAGCAACACGACGAACTCGTCGCCACCAAGCCGGACAACCGTGTCGCTTTTTCGCACGGTTGTCCGCAGGCGGGCGGCGATCTCCATCAGCGCGACATCGCCGGTGTCGTGTCCATAGGTGTCGTTGATCTGCTTAAAGCCGTCGAAATCGAGAAAAAGCACTCCCACACTACCGCCGCCGCTCCCCACCTGTGCGACCGCCTGCGTAATGCGCTCTTCCAGAATGAAACGGTTCGGCAGTCCAGTGAG
>JBBRMX010000250.1:0-5232 GCA_038230615.1 Thermomicrobiales bacterium
ATGATTGGCGATCCACGGCATTCTCCTCGTATCGCTAGTATTCGTGGCGGGCGACACACACCGATCACGCTTCTCACCGCCCATTCCGCCTTGCCATGTCCCCATTCTACGACATGGCTACACAGCGGTCACACATCGCGCAGCCGTTTAGAATAAAGTAATTCTGGGTCTCCCTCATCGAGTCCTTCGACGTATCCGCAGCACGTATAGCCGTCCGCCTTGAGCAGACGCTGCATCGGTGTGTTCGATGTATTTGTCGAAGTGAACATCTTTGATGCGGGGCAAATCGCCTCGCAATGCCGGACGAGCGCGGAGGCAACCCCGCGCCGCCGATACTCCGGCACGACATACAGCAATTCGATGAACGGCTGCCCGAAAAAGACTGGCGCGAAGATGATAAACCCCGCAATGTCTCCGCGCACCCGGGCAATCCAGCACGTCCCCGCCGAAACCGTATGATCGATCATCGCCATGCGCCCCGCGTCACCGACGAACTGCGGATCCAGCGTGCAGACGGCGGCACGATCTCCATCGGTCGCGTGTTCAATACGTGTGTCGCGCACCCTTCACCCCCGCAGTTGCAGCGCAAGAATTGCCGCGAATACAACCATTATCGCGCCTGACCCGCGTGCAATCCACAGCCGCCCCCGCGCCGTCAAATACCGCTGAAAGATTGCCGCGCCTAGACCGAGCAGTAGGAACCAACACCACGATGCTGTTACCGCCCCCGCCGCGAATACCGCCCGCTCCGCCGCCTGTCGCGCTGCGATTGCCCCGCCGATCACTCCGACTGTATCGAGAATCGCGTGCGGATTGATCAGCGACACCCCGACCGTCTGCCCGATCACTGCCAGCGGCGATGCCACCCGCTGCACTTCCTCCATCTCCGGTGCCGTCACGAGCGACCGCACACCGAGGACGAGCAAGAAGACAACACCGACCGCTACCAGTACCGCCCGCGCATTCGGGACCGCCGCCACGAGCGTTGTCGAGAGCGTCGCGCCAAGCACGATTAGCAGCGTATCGCAGCAACTCGCCCCGACAACCGCCACCAGCACGCGTGGAAACCCCGCCATGAGCCCCTGATTGAGCACGAAAATATTCTGCATGCCAATAGGCACGATCATTACCAAACCCAGTAATAACCCGCCAATGTACGCCGCCACGCTTCCCCGCTCTCATACGAGACACAAAAGATGCGGGAGAAGCATCACTGCCCCTCCCGCATCTGCTCCGCAAATCACAAACCGCGAATCACGGGTTCCTAATCGTCATCGTCCGCAGCGGAGGTGTCGTCGTCCGCGTCCGGCGTGAGGCTGATTTCCTCACCGAGAATCGCAGCACGATCCCGCTCCATCGCGGCAAAAGTTGCCGCTGTCACGGCATCGTCATCGCCCATCAGCGCACGGGTATCTTCGTCATTGAGACCGACTTCGCGTGCCAGTGTCGCTACCGGTGCTTCCGCATTGAGGTTGTACCGGATAGCAAACCCCGATCCCGCCGGAATCAGTTTGCCGATAATGACATTCTCTTTCAACCCGCGCAGCCGGTCAATTTTGCCGTTGATCGCGGCTTCCGTCAGTACCCGCGTCGTCTCTTGGAAGGAGGCAGACGAGAGGAAACTGTCGGTCGTCAGGCTCGCCTTGGTCACACCGAGCAGCACTGGGATCGCAACGGCGGGTTCGCCGCCCTGCGCCAGCACTTCGCGGTTCTGCTCCTCGAATGTCACACGATCCTGCAACTCGTCCTCAAGAAAGTCCGTGTCGCCGGGGTTTTTGATACTGACCTTGCGGAGCATCTGCCGCACGATCACTTCGATGTGCTTTTCGTTCGTGTTCACACCCTGCGACCGGTACACCCGCAGCACTTCGTCTACGAGATACCGCTGTACCGCATCCCGACCGAGAATCTGAAGAATCTCTTGCGGGTTCTTGGAGCCGTCGGTCAGTTGCGTACCGGCGGGGATACTCTCGCCGTCCGCGACGCGGATATTCGCGCCGAAGGGGATGATGTATTCCTTCGTCGGGGCATCCTCGCGGATTGTCATACTCCCCGCGTCCACAGAGACAATACCCATTGCGGGGGAGACGATCCGTCGCCCGTCACCCTCGACATTGGACTCCGCCAGCGTCTGGTTCTCCAAAACCTTCGCACCGCTCGCGACGAGCACATTGAACCCGTCCGGCACGATAATCGTCTGCGAGAAGACATCCATACTGGTCACGACAACCCGACGAACTTGGTCTTCGCTGGTGATCTCGACGGTGCCTTCGACCTCGGAGAGGATCGCCTGCCCCTTCGGCACCCGTGCCTCGAAGATTTCCTCGACACGCGGCAGACCGCTCGTGATATCGTCGCCCGCCACGCCGCCGGTGTGGAAGGTACGCATTGTGAGCTGCGTCCCCGGCTCACCGATTGCCTGCGCCGCGACGATCCCGACTGCCTCGCCCATCGCTACCATGCGGTTGCGGGCAAGATCGCGCCCGTAGCAGGAGCGGCAGACGCCGTGCGTTGTTTCGCACGTTAGCACCGATCGCACATGAATGCGGTCGGCAGATGCCGCTACCTGCTCTGCGATAGTCTCCTCGATCATGCTGTTCTGCGGCACCAGCACCTCTCCCGTTGCGGGGTCAACGAGGTCCACCCGTGCGACGCGCCCCGCCAGACGGCTCCCAAAGAGCGACAAATCGTCCGGGGTGTCGTTGCGGGAAAGCCAGATGCCTTGCGTCGTGCCGCAGTCTTCTTCCTGCACAATCACTTCCTGCGCCACGTCGCAGAGGCGGCGGGTCAGGTAGCCGGAGTCCGCTGTCCGCAATGCGGTATCAGCAAGCCCCTTGCGTGCTCCGTGCGTGGAAGCGAAGTATTCCAGCACCGTCATGCCTTCACGGAAGTTGGAGCGAATCGGGAGGTCAATGACATTCCCCTGCGGGTCCGCCACCAACCCACGCATCCCCGCCATCTGCGCAATCTGCGTGATGTTACCCTTTGCACCGGAGCCTGCCATCATCGAAAGCGAGTTGTGGGGGTCCAGATTGCGCTGTACCGCCTCCTTCACTTCCTCACGGGCATTCGTCCAGATATTCACGACCTCGCGGTACCGCTCACCATCGGTGATGAGACCGCGCCGGAAGTCACGCTCGAACTCGGCGGCACGCACATCTGCCTGCGCGATGATGCCTTCCTTCTCCGGCGGGATCGAAATATCCGCCACGGCAATCGTAATGCCGCTCCGGGTACCGAACCGGAAACCGAGCCGCTTCAAGCGGTCTGCGATTCGCGCCGTCTCTTCCGCATCGAACAGCCGGAAGCAGTCTGCCATCAGTTTGCGGAGTTGCTTCCGGTCCATCGGCTCGGTGCGATAACGCAGTTGCTTCGGCAATTCTTCGTTGAAGATGACCTGCCCCGGCGTGGTGTCCACCAGTTTTTCGACGAACGAGTCAACGCTCTCTCCCGGCTCCTTGAACGGCAGCCGGACTTTCACCCGTGCCTGCACATCCACCAGCCCCATGTTGTACGCGAGCATCACTTCTTCGGGGTTCGAGTAGAGCTTTCCCTCGCCCTTCGCGCCGTCACGCGGGAGCGTGATGTAGTAGCACCCCAGCACCATTTCCAGCGTCGGCGTCACAATCGGCTCACCGTCGGACGGCTTGAGCAGGTTGTGGATCGAGAGCATTCGCTCCCGCGCCTCTTTCTGCGCCTCCCGTGAGAGTGGCACATGCACCGCCATCTGGTCGCCGTCGAAGTCTGCGTTGTATGCGCCCGTTACCATCGGGTGAATCTGGATCGCGCTGCCCTCGACGAGTTTGACCTCGAAGGCCTGAATGCCGAGACGGTGCAGCGTCGGTGCGCGGTTCAGCAGTACGAGGTAGTCCTGAATGACTTCCTCCAACACATCCCACACCTTCGGCTCGACGCGCTCCACGATCCGCTTCGCCGCCTTGATGTTGTGGGCGTGTCCGCGTTCCACCAACCGCCGCATCACGAACGGCTTGAAGAGTTCCAGTGCCATCTTCTTCGGCAACCCGCACTGGCTCAGTTTCAAGTCCGGCCCGACGACGATCACCGAACGCCCGGAGTAGTCCACGCGCTTGCCGAGCAGGTTCTGGCGGAACCGCCCCTGCTTGCCCTTGAGCATGTCGGAGAGGCTCTTCAACTTGTGCTTGCCGCTACCGGACACGACGCGCCCGCGCCGCCCGTTGTCAATCAGGGCGTCTACCGCTTCCTGCAACATGCGCTTCTCGTTGCGGACGATAATCTCCGGTGCCTGCAACTCCAAGAGCCGCTTGAGGCGGTTGTTCCGGTTGATGACGCGGCGATAGAGGTCGTTCAGGTCGGAGGTAGCGAACCGCCCGCCGTCCAACTGCACCATCGGGCGCAAATCCGGCGGGATCACGGGCAGCACCGTGAAAATCATCCACTCCGGGCGGTTGCCGCTCTTGCGGAGGGCCTCCACCACACGCAACCGCTTCATTGCCTTCTTGCGCTTCAGCCCGCTCGTCGTCTCGACATCCGCCCGCAACTGCGTGGCGAGGTCTTCCAAGTTGATCTTGGCGACAACATCATAGATCGCTTCCGCGCCCATCCCCGCGCTGAAAATCTCCGGCGCGATCTCGTTCAGTTCGCGGTATTGCGGCTCCGTGATGATCTGCATCGGCTGCAATGCTTCGATCTCGCGGATAATCTGCGTTGCCTGCGTCTCCTCTTCGGAGATGCGTGCTTGCGCTTCCGCCTTGATCTTCTTGGTGCGTTCGTCGGTCTCGTAGCGGTTCTGGTCTGCTTCCGCGCCGGAGATCGCTTGCGAGGCTTCCTTGTCGCGCTCTGCCTGCGCCTGCAATTCCTCGATGCGGGCATCGCGCACTTCGGTAAGCACCGTCATGCGTTCCTCGTTGATCGCCTCGCCCTCGTGAACGATGGTCTGACCGAGGAAGTCCACCTGCTCGGTCGCGCTCTCGCCGACCAACTGCTCCAACTCATCGTGGAGTGTGTCGTATTCTTTCTCGATCTCGTCGGTCTCGCGCTTCAGCCGGACATCAATGTCCGAGGTCACTTTGGTGTTACTGCTGGAGAGGTTGCCGAGGTCCACATCGCGCTCACCCGTGATGACGCCGATCTGCCCTTCCGCATCGCGCAGCAGTTCCTGCTTCGTCTCCTCGAGTTCGGCATAGATATCGTCAACGAGAGCCTTGCGACCTTCAACGTCAACCCGCGTGACGACGTACGCCGCGAAATACA
>JBBRMX010000251.1:0-5211 GCA_038230615.1 Thermomicrobiales bacterium
ACGACAAACTCGCCGCGCATCTCCGCGCCCATCTCGATATCCGGCAACTGGCAGCGATCTGCGGAATCGGGGAATAATTTCCGCCCTACACACCGCCGCCCTCGCCGACACCGCCCCACATATCTGACCACGACAGGGCGAGTTCACAGACTCCTGTAGTATTTACGAGAAGTGCAGTACCGCCTTGCCGGGATACGAGCGTTTCATCAGTTGCGCAGCAACAGCGGCGATGTCGTCCAGTTTGCCCTCAACTTCAATCGGCACGCGCAACCGCCCCTCTGCGACCATCGCGCCGAGCGTCGCCAACCCGACCGATGCCGGCTCCGATTGCAGCTCGTAGAACATCTGCAACCCATACAGCGACGCGCCGCCGGTCCCATAGAAGGCATTGACATTCGGTATGGTCATCGCAGGTCCGGACGACGCACCGAAGAAAACGCAGGTACCGCTCGGTCGCAGCATCGTCAGGGCATCAGCGAGCGTATCACCGCCGACCGATTCAAGGATAAGATGAAATGGGCCATGGGCGCGAGCAGGCTCCGCACGATCCGCCACGACGACTGTTGCGCCCGTTGCGCGGACAAACTCCGCATGCGCTTCCTGCCGCACCAACCCGAAGACCTGTGCGCCCGCCGCTACCGCCAACTGGCAGGCAAAGTACCCGACACCACCCGACGCACCCGTGATGAGCACAGGCTTGTCGAGCAGCGAACCGCCCTTCCGCACTGCATGAAGCGCGGTCAGCCCCGCCACTGGGAGCGTTGCCGCCTGTGCAAAAGTGACTGTCTCCGGGATGGGGGCGAGTTGGTTCGTTGGCACCGCGATACGCTCCGCCCAAGCCCCCGTCCGCATCACCCCAACGACCCGCGTACCTACCTGCGGGCCGGAACCGTCCCCCGCTGCCATTTCGACGATGCCCGCAAAATCCCAACCGGGGCGCGTCCCTTTCGGTGCTCCCATAGACATTCGCACTTCACCCCGGTTGAGCGACGTCGCGTGGACACGCACGAGTGCTTCGCCCGCCTTCGCAGTCGGCGCATCCACATTTTGCACCGTCAAATGCCCGCTTGCATCGGGGTCTACGACAACCGCACGTATCATCTGCTCGCTCCTTATCGCGTGTGAGCGGCACCGCTCGCTGCGTGCCGATAGTGCGTGGAACGTACAGGTGCATCCGCTATTCCGTCTCACCGCAGTGGAAGGACAAAGAGAACGGCATGCACGACATTTCTTCTGGCATCGCTTTTGCTAATAGAGGTAACAGGGATTCGCTTTACGAAAGCAATCAGCCAATCGAATCGAGAAAGGAACACATCATGGTTGCAGACACGAAAACTGAGATTGTTGCACAGTATGTCTCCGATATGTACGCGCTCGAAACCCATATCCTAAAGGCGTTGGAAGCACAGGTAAGCAGCACGACCGATGAGCCGGAAATTAACCGTGCGCTCCAAGGCTATGTGACCAAGACCACGCAGCACATCGCGCAGTTGGAGCAGGCAATGGAAACCGCAGGCGAAAAGGCGGGGCTTGCAGATAAAGTCAAGCAGGGCGTAAGCGCGATCTTCGGTATTGCCGCTGGCGCGATTGACAAAGTTCGCACGCACTCCACTGCAAAAGACCTGCGGGACGACTACACCGCCGGAAGCCTCGCGGTGATTGGCTATGTGCAACTCCGCACGACCGCCCTCGCGTGCAACGATGCGAAAGTTGCGCACACCGCCGAAACTTTGATGAACGATGTCATTGAGATGCTCCAGTGGATTGCCCGCACAATTCCGGCAGCCACCGTCCGCGACCTCCAGAAAGAGCGCGATGTGCAGTTCGATATGAGTGCCGTGCAGCAGGTCACGAACGACCCGAAGTTGAAGGCCCTCTACGGTAGCACCCCGCAGGATGCCGTTACCGCACGATAACGCCGGACACCACGAAGAACAAGAAAAGCGGGAGCAAGGTTGCTCCCGCTTTTCGTTGTCTCCTTTTGCTCCTGTGCAGATATACTCGCAGCATGGATGCGTGAGCACGAGCGGAAAGAACGGGGAAGATGGCAGCGAAAATCACGATGATCGGGGCAGGTAGCGTCGTCTTTGCAAAAAACCTGATGGGCGACATTCTCTCTCGTCCCGAATTGGCGGAGAGTCACATCGCGCTGATGGATATTGACCCAGAACGGTTGCGGGTGGCAGAAATCGTCGCGCATCGTGTTGCGGAGGCGACGGGCGCACACCCGACGATTACCGCCACCACCGACCGCCGCGCCGCTCTCGACGGCGCAGATTACGCGATCAATATGATTCAGGTCGGCGGATACAAACCCTCCACCGTGATAGATTTCGAGATCCCGAAACGCTTCGGGCTGCGACAGACGATTGGGGACACCCTTGGCATCGGCGGTATCTTCCGCGCCTTGCGGACGATCCCCGTAGTGCTCGATATGTGCGGCGATATGGCGGCAGTCTGCCCCGATGTGCTCTTTCTCAATTACACGAACCCGATGGCGATGCTGATGAGTGCGATCCAACAGGCAACGCCAATCAACGCAGTCGGGCTGTGCCACAGTGTGCAGGGGACGGCGCGGCATCTCGCTCATGCGCTCGGTGTGCCGCCAGAAACGTTCGCGTATCAGTGCGCGGGCATCAACCACATGGCGTTTTATCTTTCGCTTACAAGCGACGGCGAAGATGTGTACCCGATGCTGCGCGAAAAGTTTGGGCAGCCGGGGCAGTACCCGCCACCCATCGGGGGCGATGTGAAGCCGGACGGGAGCCTTGCGATGCATGACGCGGTGCGGTTTGAGATGTTCCGGCGGCTTGGGTATTTCGTCACGGAATCAAGCGAACATTTCTCTGAGTATGTGCCGTGGTTCATTAAGCGTGACCACCCTGCATTGCTCGGCGAATTCCACATCCCGCTCGATGAATATATTACGCGCTGCGAACGGCAAAATGCGAAGTGGGAAGCAATGCGGGCAGCAATGACGGGCGGCGAGCCACTCGATGTGACCCCAACCGACGAATATTGTGCTCGCATCATCCATGCCCGCGAGACGAATATCCCCGCAGTGATCTATGGCAATGTGCGGAACGACGGACTGATTACCAACCTGCCGGACGGCTGCTGTGTCGAAGTCCCCTGTCTCGTAGACAAAAACGGCATCCAACCGACCGTCATCGGGGACTTGCCGGTACATCTTGCCGCACTCATGCGGACAAATATCAATGTACAAGAGACTACGGTCGCGGCAGCCCTCGAACATATACGGGCGCATGTTTATCACGCCGCAATGCTCGACCCGCACACCGCCGCCGAACTGACGCTGGACGAAATCTGGCACCTCGTGGATGCGATGATCGAAGCGCACGGTGACATGCTCCCGGCGATGCAGTAGTAGCAGGAAGAAGGAGAACCGTGCTAACCGCGCGGTTCTTCCCTGTTCAGTTCGCCCGACGATTTCGGCACCGTTCGTGCAATGGAGGAGCGGACGCGCCCATGATGGTGTGTCCCCGTCTGCCTATACTGTGGGAGGAGATACCCCCGATGATTACCGCTCTCAGACGTTGTGCGATACCTGCCGTGGTGCTTACCACGTTGATGCTTACTTCCTGTTCGCTCGGTCTTACGAGCGACACGTCCACCCGTACGTCTGTGCCATCTGCCACCGCAACAAACGCCACAGCGACAGCGACAATGGCGCCGAGCAGCACGGCAACGAAATCTGCCACTGGCACGACCGCGGCAATCGCGCCGACGGCACCAGTCATAACAACCGCGCCGCAAGCGACGACCGCGACCACACTGAACAGCGCACCGACGACACCGAACGGGCAACTGCTCTCGGTCACGGAGATCAACAAGCAAGCGCGGGCAGCCGTGGTGCAGATCACGAACAGCCAGCGGATGCAGACGCGCGGTAGCACCAGCGGTGCCGTCGTGCCGACAGGCGTCGGGACAGGGTTTATCTACGACAAGCGCGGGTACATCCTGACCAACAATCACGTCATTGATGCGGCAACGACGATCACGGTCACGACGACGGACGACAAAACCTACGACGCCAAACTTATCGGCGCGTATCCGGACGGCGACATCGCGGTAATCCAGATTACGGGAGACAATCTCCCGACTGTGCCGCTTGGCGACTCGACGAAGTTGCAGGTCGGCGATCCGGTTGTTGCCATCGGTAATGCGCTCGCGCTTGCGGGCGGTCCGACCGTAACATCAGGCGTCGTCTCCGCGCTCGGTCGTACCGAGCAGGAACCAAGCGATGGCCCGCAACCGGGCGCGTTCCTCGTAGACTTGATCCAAACGGATGCCGCGATCAACCCCGGCAACAGCGGCGGCCCGCTCTTTAATGGATCGGGCGAAGTAATCGGGATCAACACCCTCGGTGCGGGTCAGGCAGAAGCAGGCGTGCAAGCGCAGGGCATCGGGTTCGCTATCTCGATCAATCAGGCGAAATCTACAGCAGACGCGCTCGTCGCGGGGCAGCCAGTGCCGCGCCCGTACATGGGCATCGTTCCCGGTCAACTCTCTGCCACGCAGCGGACCCAAGCGGGGCTTGCTGCGAATTCGGGGATCGGCGTTGCCTCGGTACAGCAAGGTAGCCCCGCCGAAAAAGCGGGCATTCAGGCAAACGACATCATTGTCAAGATCAACGGGCAGAATGTGCGCGGGCAAGACGGGTTTTCGGGCTTGTTGCTGAAGCAGAAGCCGGGAGATACGATCACGGTCACGATTCAGCGGGGACGTGATCAGCGCGATGTGCAAGTGACACTGGCGCAGTATCCGCGCCGTTGAGCGAGGCGACGAAAGAATAAAGACGAGCGCGGGCATTTTGTAGATGCTCGCGCTTTGATGCCGGGGAAAACCTTGCAGCAATTCGACCCACCTACCAATGTCGTCACCTGCTTTCTCGTGCGAGAAACACAATGCGGCATCGAACTCCTGCTTGTCCGGCGAGCCCCGCGTGTACGGACCTATGCGGGGCGGTGGGCAGCGATCAGCGGCTACTTAGAACCCGGCGATGCCTCTATAACCGACCGAGCATGGGCGGAGATACACGGAGAAACGGGCCTCGTGCCCCCTGCGGTCTCGCTCTCGATGGCAGGGCAACCGTTTACCGTAGACGACGGCACTCACCGCTGGGTTGTGCATCCGTTCCGGTTCGCTGTAGGGCAAGACGCCACAATCCGCACGGATTGAGAGGCAGAC
>JBBRMX010000252.1:0-5210 GCA_038230615.1 Thermomicrobiales bacterium
GAGTGTCATCGTGCGCCTGACGACCGATACCGGCATCGTCGGGTGGGGCGAGGGACCCCCCGATCCGTACGTCACGGGCGAGACATGGCACGGCGTCTACGCAACGCTGCGGTACGATCTGCTCCCGCTGCTCGTCGGGCAACATCCCCTTCATCGTACCGCCATCCATGCCCGTCTCGATGGGCGGGTAACGGGCACACCCGCCGCAAAAGCCGCAATTGATCTCGCGCTGTGGGACATCGCAGGGAAGCAGGCAGGAATGTCGGTCACGACACTGCTCGGTGGCGCGGTGCGCGATGCCCTCATCTGGCACGCGACGCTCTCCATCGGCGCACCCGAAGCGATGGCGGCAGACGCGCAAGACGCAGTCGCGCTCGGTCACACCGAGATCAAGATGAAAGTCGGCGCGGCGCGGTTGTCGGACGATGTCGCCCGCATTATGGCGGTGCGCGATGCCGCAGGGCAGGATGCAACCCTGATGGTGGACGCCAATCAAGGGTGGCGCGATCCCGCGACCGCCATCGCCGCCATCGGTGCCATCGCCGCCGCAAATCCGGTCTGGGTCGAACAACCGATTCGGGCAGACGATTTCGCGGGGCTTGCCGAAGTGCGCCGTGCCACCGGTATGGCGATCATGGCGGACGAGGGCGTCCACACATCGCGGGATGCTCTGCGGGTTGTGGAACTGCGGGCTGCGGACCTCCTCAATGTTAAACTAATGAAGACGGGCGGTATTACCGAGGCAGTCCGCCTTATCGCCGTCGCAGAGGCGGCAGGGCTGCGCTGCATGGTCGGCTCGATGCTCGAAAGCACCATTGCCACCGCAGCGGGCGTCCATCTCGCGCTGGCGCGGCAGTGTGTCGTCGTAAACGGGTTGGTCGGCCCCGCCATGCTTGCGGACGATGTCGCAACGGGCTTGACGTATCATCACGGTTCGCTGACGCTCGACACCGACGCGCCCGGTCTCGGTGTGATCGTGGACGAAAGCAAACTCGCGCACTACACCACCGACCGGGCAAGCGTCGCGTGACACTCCGCATCGCTCCTTGCACGACTATCGCGGCGTTCCATGCGTGTGAGGATGTCCAACTCGCCGTCTGGGGCGGCAGCGAGCGCGAAGCAGTCCCGTACGATATGCTCCGCGCCATCGCGCACGCGGGAGGCACCGTCGTCGGCGCATGGGACGGCGATACCCTCGTCGGCATGGCAATGAGCATCGTCGGGTGGGACGTAGGCGGGGCATACCATCATTCGCATCTGCTCGGTGTCCTGCCTGCATACCGCAGCAGCGGCGTAGGGGAACGTCTCAAACTAGCGCAGCGCGAGCAGATTCTGGCACAGGGTCTCGACCGGATGACATGGACCTACGACCCTCTCGAATCCCCCAATGCCCGCCTGAACATCGCCAAACTCGGCGCGGAGAGCGCAACATATCTGCCCGATTTTTACGGCACGATGCCCGAAGCCCTCAATGCGGGGTTGCCGAGCGACCGCCTGCTTGTCACATGGCATCTTGACCGCCCCTTACTGCCGCCTTCTGTCCCGCCTCCTCATCCATCAATTTCCCTTCTCCTACGCTATTCCGCCGACGGCGCACCCGAACAGGTGCCGCCAATGCCGGATGCGGCGATGCATAGCGTCGAAATCCCCGCTCTATTTCAGGCGATCAAAACCGCAGATTTCCCTCGTGCTCATGCATGGCGGTTCGCGGTACGCGATGTGCTGACAAGAGCATTCGGGGCGGGATACATCATTACGGGCTATCTTGCCCCGCGCCAGCACCGCGACGGATGCGGGTGTTATCTGCTCATACGACGCGCCGACACACCCTGACACCGTGAATAGCCCGGAGGTTTCGCCCATGTCCGCTGCTTCTCCCTATCCTCCTATCGGCGATTACGCCCTGATCGGCGACTGCCACGCGGCGGCACTCGTTTCGTCGGTAGGGTCAATTGACTGGTGCTGTCTGCCCCGCTTCGATTCACCGAGTTGTTTCGGGCGGCTGCTGGATTGGGAAAAAGGCGGTTACTGCGCGATCACCGCCGATGATGGCAACGCGACCATCACCCGCCGCTACCTCGATGGCACACTGATACTGGAAACGATGCTGCGGGCGGGCGGGGCGGAGGTGCGCCTGCTCGATTGCTTCACCATGCGGGCGGGCGGCAAAGCCGCACCGCGCCGTCAGTTGCTCCGCATCGTCGAGGGTGTCCGGGGGAAAATGGCACTCCAATTCCGCTGCGAACCGCGCTTCGATTATGGCGCATTTGCCCCATGGATGCGGCGCGAGGGGAAGCGTGTCTATAGCGCAATCGGCGGCGAGAACGCGCTCGGTATCACCGCCGATGTTGACCTCGTGCTTTCCGGGCAGCACGACATTAATGCCGCATTCACGATACAAGCGGGCGAACGCGTGCGTTTTTCGTTGCACTGGGACCGCCCTGAAAACCTCGACACCGACCCACCACACCCGTACGACCCCGTCGAACTTGACAAACGGTTTGTCGAAACACTGGAGTGGTGGCGGCGGTGGGCGGCGGCGGTACACAACACGGGTGCGGACGACGTGAGCATTCTCCGTTCTGCGATCACGCTCAAAGCCCTGACGAATGCCCCGACGGGCGCGATTATCGCTGCCCCGACAACCTCGCTACCGGAGGCCATTGGCGGCGAACGCAACTGGGATTACCGCTACAGTTGGATACGTGATTCCACCCTCACCGCGCATGCACTCACCGCCGTGCAGTGCGAGCGCGAGGCGGACGGCTTCCGCCGCTTCATTCAGCGTAGTTCGGCAGGGAGCGCACACGGTTTGCAGATCGTCTATGGTGTCGGCGGGGAACGGCGGCTCACCGAAGCAACGCTCGATCACTTGGACGGCTATCGCGGCTCTCGCCCTGTACGAATCGGCAACGGCGCGGCGGCGCAGGTACAACTCGATGTCTACGGGCATCTGCTCGAACTCAGTTGGCGATGGCACGAGCGCGGCGATTCCCCCGACGATGATTACTGGCGGTTCCTTACCGATCTCGTCAATGTTGCGGCGGAACGGTGGCAGGAACCCGACCGGGGCATCTGGGAAATACGTGGCGCACCCCGGCATTTCGTCCACTCCAAAGTGATGTGCTGGGTCGCGCTCGACCGGGGATTGCGGCTAGCGAAAGAATGCCTGCGAAAAGCCCCCGAACGCCGCTGGAAACAGACCCGCGACGCCATCCGCAACGCCATAGAATCCGAAGGGTACGACGCGGAGCGCGGTGTTTTTACGCAATCGTTCGGGTCGGGCAGGATGGACGCCGCCTTGCTTCTGCTGCCGCAAGTCGAGTTTGTGCCGTACGATGATCCGCGCATGATCCGCACGACCGAGGCGGTCCGCACCGATCTAGAGCACGACGGGCTATTGATGCGCTACCGCACGGACAAGACCGATGACGACCTAAAAGGAAACGAAGGGCCGTTCCTCGCCTGCACCTTCTGGTTCGCGGAATGTTTGGCGCAGCAGGGAAAGCAGACCGAAGCCCGCGCCGCCTTCGACCGCGCCGCCGCGACAGGCAACGATCTCGGTCTGTTCGCGGAGGAATACGATGTGCGGGCGGGGGAGTTGCGCGGCAATTTCCCGCAGGGTCTCACGCATATTGCGCATATCGCCGCCGCTGTCACATTGGCATCTACCCACCACGACAACGCCCCACCCCTCGCCACCGATGAAGTGTGACGGAATACTGCGGTGTGTGCGCCCATCGCGCCGCGTGCAGTTCGATGGTACGATTGCCCCACGGTCAACCGCTCGAATAGGAATGCGACGGAGGGGATAGCATGTCGTTCCAGTTTGACACGACCAACCGCGTTTTGCAGGAAGAACGGCTTTTCGAGCCGGACGCACAGATACGCGACAACGCCAACATCACCGCGTACATGAAAGAGAAGGGCTTTGATACCTATGACGCCCTCCACGCATGGACGATTGCCCATCCCGAAGACTTCTGGGCAGAGATGGCGCAGAACCTGCACTGGTTCACCCCGTGGGATACGGTGCGGGACTGGCAGTATCCGTACGCGAAATGGTTCACCGGCGCGACGACCAATATCACCTATAACTGTCTCGACCGCCATCGCGGTACGCACGTCTGGAATCAAGTTGCGTATTACTGGGAGGCGGAAGACGGTGAAACACGCTCTCTTTCGTACGCCGATGTCTGGCGCGAAACGACGAAATTCGCCGATGTACTTACCAAACTCGGGCTGAAGCAGGGCGACGTAACCTGTGTGTACATGCCCAAAATCCCCGAACAGGTCGCAGCAATGCTCGGCACAGCGCGTATCGGGGCGGCGCACTCCGTGGTCTTCTCCGGCTTCTCGTCACAAGCCCTGCGCGACCGTATCCGTGAGGCGGGCGCGAAAATCGTCATCTGCTCCGACGGCTACACCTACCGGGGCAAAGTCGTTGATCTCAAAAAAATCGTGGACGATGCGGTACGCGAATGCCCCTCCGTGGAGCATGTCATCGTCGTGCAGCGGGCGAACAATCCCGTGCAGTGGGTGCGCGGTCGCGACCTCTGGTATCACGATCTGATGGCAATCGCCAAGCCGGGGATGCCCGCTGCCGAACTCGACAGCGAAACATCCCTCTTTTACCTCTATACCTCCGGCTCCACTGGCAAGCCGAAGGGTATCGTCCACACCCACGGCGGGTATATGGTCGGCACCTACACGACGTGCAAGTATATTTTCGATATGAAGCCGGACGACATCTTCTGGGATACCGCCGACCCCGGCTGGATTACGGGGCATTCGTACATCGTCTATGGCCCGATGCTCAACGGCTGCACACAGATACTGTACGAGGGCGGCGTGGATATGCCGAACCCCGGTAGAGTATGGAAAACGGTCGAGAAGTACGGCGCGACAATTCTCTACACCGCCCCCACCGCGATTCGTTCCCTGATGCGGCAGGGCGACCAGTGGCCGGAGAGCGCGAATCTCTCATCGCTGCGGCTGCTTGGCTCGGTCGGGGAGCCGATCAACCCCGAAGCGTGGATGTGGTATCGCAAAGTCACGGGCGGCACGCTGCCGATTATGGATACATGGTGGCAGACCGAAACGGGCGCAATCATGATCGCCCCTACGCCCGTCATGCCGCTCAAACCGGGCAGCGCGACCAAGCCCTTCCTCGGTATCGAGGCGGATGTGGTAGACAACCACGGCAACCC
>JBBRMX010000253.1:0-5158 GCA_038230615.1 Thermomicrobiales bacterium
ATAACCCAAAGGTCGTAGGTTCGAATCCTGCCCCCGCTACCATCTCCTCCTTCCTCCCCCTCCTCCCCTTCGTGATCTGCAGCGGAGCGACTAGTATTGTCGCTCCGCTTTTTGCGTTGTCTTATTTCCGCTTCGCCAGCAGATCGTTCACTTTCTTCGCGGTGTCTTTCGCGGATTGCTCCGGCGTCTTTGCTTTCGTGAGTACGTCCTGCATCATTTGTGGGACCATCAGATTCATGATGTCTGCGGCTTCGGGGATGGCGGGGAACGAGATGCCGTACTGCATCATCTCCGTAGCGACATCGAGGAATTTGATCTCTTTTATACGTTGCTGTTGCTCCGGTAGCAGAAATGCGTTGCGGTTGCCGGGATTCGATGCCTCATATGCGAGCCGCAGCGACCAGATCGGGGAGGTCATATCTTTGATGACTGCTTTTGCGGCGTCTACATCTTTCGTGTTCTTGAAGATGACCGCATTCCATCCCCCAAAGACTACGGCACGGCGTACCGGCCCGCGCGGCATGAGGGAATAGACCATCTGCTCGGCGATTTCGGGAGATTTGTTTTTGATGATCGGGTAGCCGTCCGGCTTATCTATCATCATGGCAACTTCCCCGGAGACGAACAGGCTACGTATCTCTGTTTGTGTGTTCGTCAGGGACGACTGCGGCACCCAACCGTTGGCGAACATATCGGCGTTCCATTGCAATGCGGCGATATTCGCGTCGGTATCGAAGAGCGACTTTTCATATTTGGGATTGTCCGCCGTCTCATCGAGCGCACCTGCACCGTATCCCCATGCAAGCGGCATGTATCGGTAAGGGGTGTTGCTGCTGTTCAGTTTTGCAGCGAGACCGTACCCTGCTTTGCCCGTTTTCTCCTTGATCTGCTTGGAGAAATTCTTCACATCCTCCCATGTGTCCGGTGCCTTCGCGGGATCGAGACCGGCTTTTGCAAAGATGTCTTTGTTATAGATAAATGCCATCGTCTCATTGCGCTTCGGGATGCCATACAACTTGCCTTGCCAGAGTGAGCCGCGCAATGCGCCGGGCCAGAATGTGTCCGGGGTGTAGCCGAAATCTGCGGGGTTGAGTTCGAGCAACATCCCGTTTGCCGCGAGTTCGGGTGCCCATGTCAACTGGACCTCTGCGATGTCGGGAGCTTGACCCGCCCGGAATGCCACGCGAATTTTGTCCAACAGGTCGGTGATCGAATATTGCTCTTCCTTGAACTGCACGCCGGGGAGTGTGGTTTTCAGCGATTCAACCCACTGATCGTGGAATTTCGCGCTTGGTACGGTGGGATCATCGTAGATATTCTGCCAATACCGCACCGAGCCTTTGACGGCGGTGTTCGTCGTGGAGAGTGGGACGGAAGTTCCGGCGGTGACGGAACCGGTCGCGGTGGTCGCTGCTACCGGGGCAGCGTTCGGGACGGCGGTTTGCACTGCAACACTGCTCACGGCAGTACGGACGGGTGCAGGCGTCTGACCACCCGTGCCGCCGGAGAGGGTAGTTGCTGGCGTCGGGACGGGCGCAGGGGGAGTGTTCGTTGCGGATTCCCCCCCACAGGCGGTCAAAACCGCCATGCCTGCCGCGCCCGCCGCGAATTTGAGTAGACTGCGGCGGCTTCGGGTGGATGACGATGTTTCCATGCTCAATACTCCCATGATAGAGGCAATAGCATCTACGGATGGCGACACGGTATGTGACCATTGCGCTGTTTTTTCTCGTGAATCAACACTATCGGGTCATATGCCTGCTGTCAACTGTCAACGAGTTGGTTGCACGCAGCCCGAAATTCCTTGACGTATCGGCGGGTGTGGCGCACGATGCATCCTATTCGGCGAATGCGCGAAAAAGGGAGGGATCGTGAAAATTACTGCGATAGAGACCGTCTTTGTGGATCGGTATTTGTTCGTCCAAGTGGAGACCGATGCGGGCATCACCGGGTTGGGCGAATCGGGCGCGTGGGGTTTTCTGGAAGCCTCGGCGGCAGCGGTCGAAACCTTCAAGCGGTATCTCATCGGGCAAGACCCGCTCCGCATCGAGCATCACTGGCAGTATCTCTATCGCTGGACGCATTTTCGCGGTGCGGCGATTATGGGCGCACTTTCGGCGATTGATATTGCGCTATGGGACATTGCAGGCAAGCACTTCGGGGTTCCCGCATATCAATTGATGGGCGGCAAGACCCGCGACAAAGCCCGTGTCTATTACCATGTCTTCGGCGAAACCCGTGCGGAACTGGTACAAGGATGCATTGACGCAAAGGAGCGTGGCTTCACAGCGGTCGGGCATCTGACGCCGTTCGCGGATGAACCACGCGAGAAGCGATACTTCAAGACGCATGTCGCCAAGATGGAAGATGCGATCGAGACGGTGCGGCAGTACCGCGAGGCGGTGGGCGATGCCGTTGATTTGTGCATCGAGATTCATCGCCAACTTACTCCGGCAGAGGCGATTGTGCTGGCGGAGGGGATCGCGCCGTACCATCCGTATTTCTACGAAGACCCGACCCTGCCGGACAATTTCGATGCGATGGCATTGATCGCGCAGCACATCACGATCCCGATTGCGACCGGTGAGCGGTTGCACACGATTTTTGAGTTCGAGATGTTGCTGGCACGGGGCGCGGTGCAGTACGTGCGGCCCGATGTGTGCATGTGCGGCGGGCTTACGGGCGCAAAGAAGATCGCTGCACTCGCAGAAGCGCGGCATGTCGGTGTCGTGCCACATAACCCGCTCAGCCCCGTGAGCACCGCAGCGTGCCTGCAACTCGCGGCGTGCATCCCGAATTTCGCGCTCCAAGAATATCCCCTCGGTGAGGACGAATCGCCCAAAAACGAGATGGTGCGCGGGGCGGCGCAACGAGAGGGAGGCTATCTGCTGATTTCCGACGCGCCCGGTATCGGTATTTCGTTGCTGCCCGATGCTGCCGAACGACATCCGTACAAGCCGCGTACCGTGCTGACACGGCTGCACGAAGACGGGTCGGTGATGGATCAATAAGGCGATACGGAACAGACAGATTGAGGCAGGCAACGGGGGCTTAGAAAAGCCCCAGTTGCTTCATGGGGCGCGTAACACGAACGGTTTCGATGTCGCTCGATGCGGTCAGCAGCGGGAAGTGGTGTTCAAAGGTGGCGCGATCTGTGAAAAGGTCGCTGAAGCGTTCCGCCATATCGTGCAGGCGGCGGAGGATGTGCGAGAGGTCTTCGTCGCGTGCGTACTGATCGAGTCGCGCCATCGCGCCGTCCGCACGCTGATAGACTTCGAGCCGTTCGCCGACGGCAACGCCGCGTGCCGCCTCGGCAAATCGCCGGTTGCTGTCGCTCGTGAAGGTTTTTTCTGTGACTGTCTCCCAGCGGCAAATATCTTTGGGGTCGTACTCGCGTCGCTGGATACGGGCGGCGGTGTCGAGATAGAGCGTGCGAACGGCGTCTTCGGTGCTCTCGACGAAGAGGGTGAGCGCGTCGCGCACGAAACGGCGCAATAGCGGCTCGTCGCGGCGGCTGCGGAGGCTGCTTCCTTTGAGCGTGATATGCCCCTCGCGGTCTACGAGCGCGTAGTTTTTCATCTTGAGCGAGACCATACCGGCGTACGATCCATCGTGCGCGAGCGCGATGCCTTGGGGCAATGCGCCCGCAACGCGGGCAACGAATGCTTCTTCGGCGTCTTGTGCCTGCGGAACGCTTACAGGGGGAAGAAAATAGACACCGTCGGTGTCTACCTCGATGGGAGTTGCGCCGAGCCGCTCCAGTTCGCCAACGACGGACTTGATGATCTCCTGCCCTTTGAGAGTGATCTCGCTTGCGGAATCGTAGTCGTTGAAAATGCCGCGCGAGTACCCGAGGCAGCCATAGAAGCAGTTGATGAGTACTTTGAAACTGCCTTGAATGCCCTGCCAGTATCCCTGTTCGCGCCCCGTTGTGCGGCGCATCTCGCGCTTGGCGTGGAGGCGGCGGTTTGTCAGTTCGCGCAGGAGCGGGAGAAGCACGCCGAGCGGTTCACGCCGGGAGCCGATGCGCCATGTGAGCATGATGCTTGGATACATGCTCTCTACGTCGAGCTTGACGACGGGTTTAAAGATGCCGGAATGGAGAATATCGGCGTACCCGCCGGGATAATCGCGGGCAGGTTCGGGCTTCGGGACGGCGCGGCGTTCGCCGAGGTAAATGCGTACCATCAAGTCGTTAAGTTTTTCGCCGGGGCCACCCGTGGCGATCTCTTGCAGGGCGTCGGGGATAATCTGTGTTTGGTAGAACTCGGTCGGGACGCAGAGTTCGCTCAATACCGAGACATCGCGCACATCGTCCAGCGCGTAGCGGAGGATACGGGCGCGGTCGGTCTCCCAGATATGTGCGATCTGCTCTCCGGGGACGAACTCGCGATCGTCACGGGTGTAGCCGAGGGCATCAATGACGGGCTTGAGACCGTAGCTCGAGAGATTGCCCGCGACATCGTACCGCTGAATCTGCTGGTAGGTGTCGAGAATGTGCCGCCCGTAAATGAAATGCTGCTGATATGGCACGGAGCGTGCGCCGACCTTGAATTGCGCCCGCGCATTGGTACCGGGGCGCAACACCGAGCCGTCCCGTCCCCACGCAAGCGGGACATTGTTCGCAGCGGCGCGTGCAAGCAGATAGGGGAAGTCGTAATTAAAGATATTATGCCCTTCGATCACATCGGGGTCGGTAGCGCGGAGATAGGCGGTCACATCTTCAAGGATAGTCGCTTCGTCCTCATCGGCGGCACCGAACAGCCGCTCTTCTCCCCGGCTGGTACGAATACTCACGAGCAAGACACGGGCGTGCGGCGCGAGGGGATCAAGCGAGGTGCCTTCGATATCGAGCTGCATCCGCAGGAGATCGTCGAAGACCATACCTTTGAGCATTGTGCGTCCGCTGGCGATCAGGTATTGCTGGATGGGAGAAGCGACAGTGAATGGTTCTTCTCCGGCATCGCGCAGGCGTATACGAATATCCTGATAGATATTCCAGTTGCGGCATTCGACAAACCAGCAATACGCGCCGTCGCCATCGAGATGGGTGGCACGGATGTCGCTCGCAAGGTCCGGGAATTGCGGTTCGTGCTCGGTGAGCAGCCACGGGCGGAACGAGACGCGCTCCTCTTGTACCGCGTTGTCGGTGCGACGA
>JBBRMX010000254.1:0-5154 GCA_038230615.1 Thermomicrobiales bacterium
ACCAATATCAAGGTGACGACGCCGGGTGATCTCGCCATCGCGGAGGCATTGCTGCGGTTGCGGCGCGAGGCGGGGCAGGGCGCATGAGCACACCGTACCGCGTCGGCTTCGGGTACGATGTTCATCGCCTCGTGGAAGGTCGCCCGCTCATTCTCGGCGGCGTCTCGATCCCGTTTGGTGGGCGTGGGCTGCTTGGTCACTCGGACGCCGATGTGTTGCTCCACGCGATCACCGATGCCCTGCTTGGCGCGGCGGCGTTGGGCGACATCGGCACGCACTTCCCGCCTACCGATATGCGTTGGAAGGATGCGGACAGTGGCGATCTGCTCGCGCAGAGCGTACAATTGCTCGCAAATGCAGGCTGGCGACCCGTCAACATGGATTGCACCGTCGTGTGTGAGGAGCCGAAAATCGGGCCGTATCGGGCGGCGATCTCGGAACGTATCGCCGCGTTGCTCGGTGTTGCAGTCGGCATGGTCAATGTGAAGGGCAAGACGAGCGAGGGCATGGGGTTCACCGGCACGGGTGAAGGCATGGCGGCATACGCGATCGCGCTCGTCGAACCATCGCGGGAGGGTTGACCGCGTGCGCGTGCTCATTCAGCGCGTTACGCGCAGCGATGTCCGCATCGGCGGCGAGGTTACGGGTGAGATCGTGGGCAGGATCGAGCGCGGGTTGACCGTGCTTATTGGTATCACGCACACCGATAGCGAGGCGGAATCCGCACTGCTGGCAACGAAAGTAGCGAATCTCCGCATTTTCGAGGATGATGCGGGCAAGATCAACCGTTCGCTGCTCGATGTCGGCGGGCAACTGCTCGTCATCTCGCAATTCACCCTCTACGCAGACGCACGGAAGGGGCGGCGGCCGAGTTTCGTCCAAGCGGCGTTACCGGAACATGCAGAACCGTTGGTCGCGCACTTCGTGGCGCAATTGCGTACGGCGGGCATCCACGTCGAAACCGGGCGGTTCGGTGCGGAAATGTCGGTAACAATTGTCAATGACGGGCCGCTGACGATCTGGCTGGATACCGACGAACTGCGCGGCGCATCATCGTACGTTCGCACCGGCACATGATACACTCTGTAGAGATAAGTATGTACGTACAGGCAAGGAGGCGAGGCAATGAACATCTCTCACGACAACGCGACGCCTGATATGCCGCCCGCTGATGCTGCTCCGGCTCTGCCTGTTTTCTTCGCGGAATCAGATCTACCGGACTGGCTACGTACCGCCCCCGAATCACCCGCTCCTGCACCCGCCGCCTCATCGTCGCGTGCGCGTCTCGCGTGGGGGTCGGCGGATGCGCCAGTCGCGCCGCCGCGTACCGACGACTTCCGTGCGATCGCAACAACAACGCTCGATCATCTCGTGCCGCAACCCGCACCGCCGCGCCGCGCACGACGATGGAGTGGGTTATTCTCCGTCTTTGTGGTCCTTGCGGTCATGCTGGCACACGCGGCGCACGGCTAGGCACGCTAGATGGATCGCACGGTGCCACGATCAGCAATTATACCCGATAGTACGGCGCAGCAGGTGTTGTTGCACCTCGGGCGATTCGATACGCGGGTGACGCTGCTCGCCGCAACCGAGGGCGTGACCCGCTTCATCTGCGCCGCAAACAGCCCCGCGATTGCGTCTGATCGCGGTATTGCGACTGCCCTTTCGCTTCTCGCCGAACAGACCGGGGCGCAGCACGATCATCTGCACGGCGCGATTGTTTCCGGCACACCGCTGCGGCTCGTGGTTGCAGGGTTGCCGGATGATGCGATGCGTACCGCTCTCGGCACTGCCGCTACACTCGGCGCGATTGAGATCGTGCAGCATGTTCCCGCGCCACCGACCGGCGGGGGAATGCATACACGGTGGGTAATGCAGATAATCGAGCAGGTACAGGTTTCGGATGTGCTCCTACTGGTAATTCCGAACGCGGTCGTGCCGTCGTGGGCGGCAGGGTTGCTGGATGCACTGCGCCACCTCCTACAAACGGTCCGTGTCCCGTGTATCGTCGCGGGCAATGATGCCGCACTTCATCATCTCCTGCCCGCAGGAACTCAAACAATTGCTGTAGTCGAGAATGTGGCGGAGCAACTCGTGGATGCCATCGCGCAGATTGCCGTGCAGCGGCTCAGTGTGGCGGTTCCCGCGCAGAGTGCGTCAATGCGCGAACAGGTGCTTGCGACTGCGCTGGTCGCGGCACAGCGCGTGACAGGGCGCACGGTGCTCTATCTCGATCTTTCGGACGGTTGCACAGTGATTCTGGCACACAGTGGGCAGGCACATGTCGTCCGCGATGCGACGATAGATGTGGGCGCAGGAGCGGTAGCACTGCTCGCCCGCGTGGGCGAAGAACGCATCGTACGCTGGCTTCCCTTCGCACTCGATACCGCCCAGATTCGTCAATGGGCTGTGCGCCGCGCCGCGTGGCCGGTCAGTCTCCCGACCGCCGCAACTGACCGTGCAATCTCCGGCGCATTTGCGCGCGAAGCCGTGCGAACACTGATCGGGCAACTCGGCACGCTCGTCGAGATGAGCGACCTGTGCATTCTCGGACCGGGCATGGTGCGATGGAGCACGCCGGGGCATCTATTGCTGACAGTTGCGGACATCGCGCCCTTTGCAGGCCCCGTTACCGTAGCGATTGATCCCGACGATCTGCTTCCCGCAATAGGATGGCTCACACGAACACGTCCGGAAAGTGCCGCCGCGCTCTTCGAGCAGGACGCGCTCGAATCGCTCGGCACGCTCCTCCCCGTATTTGGCACGGGGAAGGAAGGTGATCCCGCTGTGCGCGTCACGCTCGATGATTCCGCGCCCGCAACGCTCGTCGCGGTGCCGTGGGGCGGGGTGCGTCGCGTCGGGTTAGGAGATAAAGACGACACGCTCGGCACATACAGTGGTGCGGACGATACCCGCTACGCGCAGGCGGTTCATGGTGGCAGAGGTGGTATTCTCGTTGATGCACGCGGAAGACCCCTCCACGCAGCGACCGACCGCGCCGCACAACACGAGCGTGTGCGACGATGGATGAGCGCGGCAGAGCCACGGGGAGATGGGTAATGACTGCAATCGAAGTCGCACACGCCCTCTGGCACGAACGCCTCGACATGCAGTATCCGCTCCCGGCAGAAGCCGATGTGCGCGTCGCAGTCGGTGATACGGTCACGACTGGCACGCTGCTCGCCCGCATCCCGACCCTGCCAGTCATTGTGCCGTATGCCGCATTAGTCGGGTTGACGATGGCGCAAGCGAACAGCGGGATCATGTTCCGCGACGGCGTGCATGTAGATCGCGGCACTCCTATCGCACGTCACCGGGGCGGGCTGCGAACGCGCGTCCTCACTGCCCCCGTAAGCGGAACGATTCGCCTCTACCCGGACACAGGCGTGTGCGAAATCCAGCCCCCCACGCACGAGGAACTCTTCCCGCGCCGCGCCGGGATCGTGCAGAGCATCGGCGACGGTGCAATTGTCGTATCAACTACCGTGGAGCGACTGCGCGGTGTCCCATCGCGCCCGTTCCCTCTCTGCAATGGAACGGTCTACGACCTTAGCCAGCAAGCCGCAGGGCGGAATCCTCCGGATATACGCGGCGCAATTGCACTCATCGGGCATTGCACCGAGAGCGGGCAGGCACGAGCATTGCAGCGGCAAGGAGCGGTGGCGGTGATCGTCGGCACCGTCAGCGATGCGCTCGCGTGGGAACTCCAGACCGCGCTCACGCAGCGGAGCGACCCGCTGCAACGTTTCCCGCTGCTTGTCGTGAATGGCCCCGGCAACGTGGCACGCGGCGAAACGAGTATCGCAGCACTACGGACATGGCACGGGCAACGGGCATGGGTGATGTACGATGATCGCGGGCCATCCGCCCTTGTCGAGACAGGGCTGATCCCGCGCGCGGTGACGAGCGGTGCGTTAAGCGGCTCGCGCCCGGAGATGCGCGATCCCGCACACTGGGGAATGCGCTGCGCGATCCTCGACATACCGCAATTCGGACGAACAGACACCGGCGTGCATTGTGTTGGCGTGACGGGTTTCGTCGAGGATGAGGGGCAACAGCACATTCCAATACAAAATCTTGCATTTTAGCCAAGGAGAGGCAGATATACTTGCGTACGTACTCATGTACGTATACAGTGTATTCAGCATACTCGTGCCTGTACACGTTGTACGCATATGGTACACTCTGCCGCAGGAAAACTGACCGAGGTGGAGCGCAAATGGCGAAGAGAGAATGCGGATCGTGCCGCTATTTTGAAAAAAGCGGTGTCGGGGAGGCCGGGTATTGCCGGAACGAACGATGCAACGACATTGTCGGGATCGCGCTCGTCCGCAAGCACGAACTCGCCTGTCGTGTGGGGTGGGATCAGGACTACTTCGAGGCTGCCAATAACGCAGGGGTGATTCCCGGTGCAGACCGCCCCGCGAACGATGCGATTCGCCAACGTTCCGGTTTTCAGGGCAATAACCCAGACGATATGATTGTCGCGCTTGAACCAACACGGGCAAACCTGCAGGAGCCAACCGTGGGAAACACGACACAGCGCGGGAGACAATCGCACGTCACGGAAGCGCACCGACGAGCGTTGGAACGTCGCCAGATTGCACAGCAAAATGGCACCGTTGTGCCGAGCCGACGCCTTGAAGGAGTAATGCCCCCGCCAAACGCGATGAATGAAGATGGCACTACATGGGAGCGCAGTGGGCAGGAGAACGTCTCGCCCCCGCGCCGCGTTGAGCCTGCATCATCATATGCGCCCGCCGCATCTCCCGATATGGCTCTGACCTCGGTATTCGAGATAGAGGCATCGGCACCCGCCGGGTCGGCACCGATGCCTCTATCCCCCCCGCCCGGAATGGTGCCGCACACCGCCGATGACTTCGCACCTTTTCTCCCCTACTCGCCGCGTACATCCCCGCCCGCCGAGCCAGTCTATTCTCCCCGCCCCCCATCGCATCCCCCCGTACTCCCGGCGGAGGAAAAGCCCACCGACGCATTGCTGGCACAGGGCTACGATGTGCCGGGGTATCCGCCGATAGATTCCGCACCGGACGGCATCGTCGCACAGTGGTACACACAGGAGCGACAACGACATCGGGGGAAACGGTGCCAGAATTGCCGCGACTTCCAAGCGGCAGACGAAGGCGACCGTGG
>JBBRMX010000255.1:0-5150 GCA_038230615.1 Thermomicrobiales bacterium
ACGGCTACCGAGCAGCAAGCACTGCTCGGTAGCCGTTACGTTCCTGCTTCTACGCGCAGACGGGAGAATCTGCCCGCCAGCGGTTGAAGGTCGGATCGTCGGCGACGGCGAGGGCATCGCGCACGGCTTCCCAGTTGTCGTGCCATACGGCGGGATCATGCAGCTCGGTTTCGGGATGCGCTTTCGAGCGGGCGACGAACCCGGCGGGGTCGAAGGCGGAGCGTCCGCTCGGCAACCCGATCGGCTGATAGCGGAGGTCGAAACTGAGGCGCATCTGATCATTCGTGGTGTTGTCGAGCGACGAATGCACCGTGCGGCGCGTCATGAGCAAGGCACTTCCCGGTTCCATTGGCAGCACGACGGGTTCGGTCGGCGGCAGGTATGCTTCAGGAATGCGCAAGCCACCGATACCACCGGGGCAGTGGGGCGCGATAGCGTCGCGGTGGCTCCCCGGCATGACGACCATGCAGCCGTTTTCGGTGGTAGCACGGTTGAACGGCACCCAGACGGTGAGAATGTCCGTCTCATCGGCTTCTTCGGTGATGACGCCGTTATCCTGATGCCACGGTGCGCCCGCAATATGCCCGCGAAATTGCGCGTCGGTGGCGCGGGCAGGCAATTTCGTGCGGATATGCTGCACGGGGTTCGACCAGATTTCCGGCCCGATGAATTGCTCGACGAGATCGAGCAGACCGGGGTGCGTGAGCAGGCGGAACATCGCCGCGCCCGCGAAGAACGGCGTGTCGTGCTGGACGCCCTTCTGCGGCAGCGAAATATCGAAATACTGCGCCAGCCCCTCGCCGCTCTCGATACTGATCTGGGTGAAGCGTTGCTCGAAGGGAAGGTCGCGGTAGTCGCTTGTGATGCGCCCCGCCGCGAGGAACCGCGCCGCGATGCCATCCAACACCGCATCGAACTCCGCGAAGACGGGCGCGATGTCTCGCTCGTAATCGAGAACATGCTCGATCACGAGATAGCCGTGCGTGTCGAACTGCCGCAGTTGCTCGGTCGTCGCCAGTACCATTGTGCGTCCCTCCGTTTCGTGCGTGCGATATGGTTACTGTCCATTGTGCCACAACAGTCAAGCCCACGTCGCACACTACACAAAAAAAAGCCGCCTCCCTGGAACAGAGAGGCGGCTTTTCCGATGCCGGGACTACATATCTTTGTTGAGCGTGAGCAAGAATTCGTCGTTGGTGTCGGTCTTGACGATCCTGCCGAGCATGAGTTCCAGTCCTTCGGACCCGCCGAGCATGGAGACCATGCGGCGCATCGTCCAGACTTGCAGCAGCGCGTTGGACGAGAGGAGCAATTCCTCGCGCCGCGTGCCGCTCGCCTGCACATCAATGGCGGGATAGATGCGCCGCTCGGCAAGTTTGCGGTCGAGGCGCAGTTCCATATTCCCGGTGCCTTTGAATTCCTCGTAAATCACGTCGTCCATGCGGGAGCCGGTGTCCACGAGACAGGTAGCGATGATCGTCAGGCTCCCACCGCCCTCGATATTGCGTGCCGCGCCGAAGAACCGTTTCGGTGGATAGAGTGCCACGGGATCAATACCGCCGGAAAGTGTGCGACCGGACGGCGGCACTGCGAGGTTGTAGGCACGGGTAAGGCGGGTGATGGAATCCATCAGGATGACAACATCACGCCCGCCCTCAACGAGCCGTTTCGCCCGTTCCAGTGCCATTTCCGCTACCTTCGCGTGGTCTTCGACCGGCTCATCGAAGGTGCTGGAAATCACTTCGCCGTCCACGGAGCGGCGCATGTCGGTCACTTCTTCCGGTCGCTCGCCGATAAGGCAGACCATCAGATGCACATCGGGATGGTTGACGGTGACCCCGTTGGCGATCTGCTTGAGCAACATCGTCTTGCCCGCTTTTGGCGGCGAGACGAGCAACCCGCGCTGCCCGCGCCCGATGGGTGCGACGAGGTCCACGAGGCGCGTCGAGAGCACATCGGGGCGCGTCTCGAGCTTGAGGACTTCCATCGGGAAGATAGGCGTGAGCGAATCGAAATGCGGGCGGTCGCGGGCATCTTCAGGCGAGATGCCATTGATCGCCTCGACACGCAGGAGGCTAAAGAATTTTTCGCTCTCCTTCGGCGGGCGCACCTGCCCGGAGACGTAATCGCCTGTCCGCAGACCGAATTTGCGGATTTGCGATTGCGACACGTAGACATCGTCCGGCCCCGGCAGAAAGCGTTCCTGCCGCAGGAAACCGTATCCATCGTCCATGATGTCGAGCACGCCGGAGCCGAAGATATTGCCCTGCTGCTCTGTTTGCGCTTGCAGGAGGCGATAGACGAGGTCTTGCCGCCGCAATCGTTGTGCGTTGGCGATACCCCATTCGTTCGCCATTTCGAGCAGTTCTTCCAGCGGTTTCGCATCGAACTCGGTCACGGTGAGGTCGTTGTTGTTCGGGGCGGTGGCAGGCTCGATCCCGAACGCTGCGGAGCGCGGCAGGTCAGTGTAGCTGCGCCCGTTGACGCCATTGATGAAATCGCGGTTGCTCCCGAAATCGCGGCTGCTCGCACGCTCATTCATGCGGCGTTCGTTGCCACGGTCGGGGCGGGCATTGTTGCCGCCATTATTGCGCGGCTGCGGGATATTGCTGCCCTGCCGCTGCCCGCCCATGCTGCCATTGTTGCGGTCGCGTCCGTTCATCGCGGGCTGGCGGTCGTCACGCGGCGGGCGATTCTGCCCGTTCTGCCCGTTCTGTCCGTTTTGTGCGCCGTTGTAGGGTTGTGGCGGGCTGGTGCGCTGTGGACGGTCATCGCGCTCACGCGGCGGGCGATTGAAGGGCTGCGGCTGCGGTTGTGGCTGCGGCGCGGTGGGCGTCTCGCGGCTCTCTCGCAGTTCGCGGGGTTCTCGTGGCTCACGCGGTTCGCGCGGCTCACGAATTTCGCGTACCGGCGCGAGGGCGGCAGGCATATCGGGCATATCGGGCATATCGGGCTGATCGGTCGTCGTCATCGCGGTTGTTGCGTTCGTCGTGCCGGGCATCGCACGGTCGCTGACGACGGGCGGCGGCACCGTTACGGCGGGCGGCTCTGGCGCGGCAGCCTTGACGGGCGTGTGTTCTGCAGGCTGCACAACGGGCTGCGCGACGGGCAAGATTGCCTGCGTCGGCGTGCCTAGCGCGACTGCAGCGGCAGATTCAGCAGCAACCGCAGATTTGGGAGGGCGACCCCGGCGGCGCGGTATGAGCGCGGGAGCATCAGTCGGTGTGTCGGAGAGCGGCTCCGCGATGGTGGCTGCGGTTGCAGTTGTGGCTCCATCGGTCGGCGCGGCAGATGCGGATTTCGGGGGGCGACCCCGGCGGCGCGGGGCGGCAGTGGGGGCATCGGTCGGCACAGTGTCCGCGTCTGTCGTCGTTTCGACACGTTCCGTCACTAGCATTTCGTCATTCATCGGGTAGTACTTTGTCCTTTTGTGTGAGGGTGACTATCGTGTGCGACACCCGCAGGGAGACGCAGCGAGGAGGAAACGCGGCGTGCACGGCAGGCTCGATCGTGCCGGGGCAGAGACACCGCAAATGCATCGGTACACGCGCATGGTAGAGAGCGACCCCGACTTCGCACCGCGCACGATGCCAGCGGTGCAAATACCACGAAGGGAGTGCGAGGAGACCGGAGGCGGTCTTCGCAAGTGAGGAAGATATACCCCACATGCGTGCAACTGTGAGTGTATCACGGGTGTCAAGCATCGCCGCCGTACGGGGGCGGTATGTAAGTATCGTTCACAAGTACGAACCGCAGCGGGGTAGTGAATATTCCCGACGGAATTGCGCCGGTGCGGACACAACAGGTACACTGGCGGATGGGGCGCAACATGAATGCGCCGCAGCGCAGGAGGGGTAGAACCGTGAGTACGTTTACTGTCACCGTCACCGAACGGCTGAAAGATGTCTCGGCACGTATCCAAACTGCTATCGCATTCCCTGTGACCATATTCAACGACGATTATTCGCTCAATGCGGATGCAACGGCGCATGTGGCGCGGTTCATGGTCGAGGGCGGCATCGAGGCCCTCGTGACGGCGGGCGGCACGGGCGAATTGTACAACCTCGATTACGACGAATGGCGTACAGTCGTTGGCACCACTACCGATGCCGTGGCAGGTCGCGCCGTGGTGATCGCGGGGGTCGGGTTCAACGGCGTGACAGGCGCGAAAATGGCGCGCGAGGCGCAGAATCTCGGTGCGGATTCCATCCTCATTTTCCCCCCCTACTACCGTACCGGCGACGATGACGGGCTGTTTAATTATTACGAAATGATCGCCAAGAACACTGATCTCGCGGTGATCCCCTATAGCCGCGACTGGGCGATGATCGGGCCACGCCTCGCGGAGCGGCTCGCTGCCATCCCGAATATCGTGGCGTACAAAGACGGACAGGGCAATGCCCGCATGTTCATGCGCGTGCGGCAATTGCTCGGCGACCGCTTTGTCTGGCTCGGCGGCACGGGTGATGATCTCGTGCCTGCATATTTCGCGGCGGGCGCGCAGGGATACACCTCGTCTATCGCCAATGTGTCGCCGCGCTTGGCACTCGATCTGCTGCATGGCGTGCAAGAGGGGCGATATGCCGAGATGCAGGCCCTTGTTGACCGCGCTATCGTGCCGCTCTACGCACTGCGAGACAAGCGGCGTGGCTACGAAGTCTCCGCGATGAAAGCGATGATGGAGGGGCGCGGTCTGCCCGGTGGCCCGTGCCGCCCGCCGCTGCTCGACCTCAACCCGCAGGAACGCGCCGAAGCCGCCGCGTGGGCATCGGAGTGGCCCTACTAGGCGGGGCTGAGACTTGCATTTCTTATCACGAAACGCCGTGGTGTTGAACATACACCACGGCGTTTCGTGTAAATACTCCGTCGCTCGTCCTCAGCCCTCGGCCCGCAATACTTTCCCCGGCGCGAGCCAGCACGGGGGAAGATAAGCGGGGGTAACAGAGAGAGGCAGCACATCGTCCGACACCGCGATGCCGAGCATATCGCGCATGAAGTGTTGCCGCGCCGCGATGCGCCCCCAGAGTGCCGGATATTGCGTGGCGAGGGTGTCGCGCAGGGCGGCGTCTGCGACAATTACGGGGTCTTCGCAGTTGATCGCCCATCCATCGGGCAGTGGCGTCGGGATGATGTCGCACTGAAATGCCATG
>JBBRMX010000256.1:0-5058 GCA_038230615.1 Thermomicrobiales bacterium
ATCTTGCCCAAGAGTTCACATCGACGGCAAGGTTTGGCACCTCGAGGTCGGCTCGTCTCATCCAGGGGCTGGAGAAGGTCCCAAGGGTAGGGCTCTTCGCCCATTAAAGCGTTACGCGAGCTGGGTGCCGAACGTCGTGAGACAGTTCGGTCTCTATCCGCTACAGGCGTTCGACGAATGACCGGCGCTGACCCTAGTACGAGAGGACCGGGTTGGACCGACCACTGGTGTGCCGGTTGTTGCCAAAGCAGCACCGCCGGGTAGCTACGTCGGGATGGGAGAACCGCTGAGCGCATCTAAGTGGGAACCCCACCGGAAGATGATTCGTCGTGCTCACGCGAGTGAGTAAGCCCCCCGGCAGACCACCGGGTTGAGCGGCCGCACGTGGAAGGCGGGCAACCGTCGGAGCGAAGCGGTGCGCATGGGCGTGCGCGCACATAGTCTCGTGGTCGTTTGCGTGACGGGGTTAGCCCACGTCGCACCTGGACGGTCTTGTAAGGTCTTCTTGCTGAGAATGAAGGAATGTGTGTGAACCTGTGGACGGTGGGGGGTCGGGTGTGAGCGAACGCGGCAGCGATCCACCCGGTCCCATCCCGAACCCGGTCGTGCCCCCTGCCAGCGCTGGCGTAGTACTAGGAGAGCAATCTTCTGGGAACGGCGGCCCTTGCACGCGACCCCCCACCCTGCACCTCACACACTCCCACCGGCGCGGGGTGGAGCAGCGGCAGCTCGTTGGGCTCATAACCCAAAGGTCGTAGGTTCGAATCCTGCCCCCGCTACCATCTCCTCCTTCCTCCCCCTCCTCCCCTTCGTGATCTGCGAAGACCCTCCTCCTATTCGAGAAGGGTCTCTTTGTTTTTTCTAAACAGCATATGCATTATGGCTTGTAGCTGAATCGGTGCATTGAATCTTGACAGCCAGTGGGTATCCGTTCATACTGCGGTCGTTCACTGGCGCCCTGCCCGAGTAGAAGGGCCTCGCCCGCAAGGCGGGGTAGCCCAGGTGGTGCAACTCCACCGGGCGCCTCCATTTTCATATCGTATCCCTCCTATGATTTTGTAATAAGGTCGGCGATCTTTTGCCGCTCCCGAAGCGTCTCCGCGAATAATCGTGGGGGGACCATCCATGCTGCAATGACATCTGGAGGCACTGTGCTTCGTGCTTGCACGTGCGTGCGTGCAGCGGCAATCAATGTGCGTTCGCGGAGTGCTGCGGCTCTCCCCGCAAGATTTGCGCGTTCTCCTTTTGTGATCGCATACCCGATTGCGCCCATCTCATAGCGCATGATCGCGGGTATATGTGTACGAAGCAGCGTGTCTGGCATATTTTTCAGCAGACACCACCAGCGATTACGGGCAAGGTAATACGATTTGCGTGGTGAGCCATATCCTGCGGTTGCGGAATAGATGTGGGAAACGGTGGCGGCAGGCACGGTGAGCGTTTCCCACCCGCGCAAGCGAAGCCTCCACGCGAGATCTGCATCTTCCAAGTACATAAAGTACGCAGGGTCGAATAACCCTACATCATTGAGCGCAGTGCGACGATAGAGAGCCGCCCCCGCACTTGCGCCGAAGACGGGATACGGGGGCATTGCAGGGGTATGTCGCTCCCCTACTTGCATGTCGCGTACAACGCCATCTTGCGAAACGATAAGCCCCGCACACGCAATAATCTCCGGGTGATGCGCGAACACCATCGTGCTCATTGCTGCGGCAGTATGTTTGCTTGCACCTTCGAGCGTCCGCACAAGCGCATCGAGCGCATCGGGCGCGACATCAGCATCATTGTTGAGGGTGAAGATATAGTCGCCCGTTGCCCGACGGATGCCCGCATTATTGGCAGCAGCAAAACCGAGATTGACCGGCGAAGCAATCACGGTGCTTGCGGGATATGTTTCTCGTAGCCATTTACAGGTGCCGTCACTCGATGCGTTGTCTACAATGATGACTTCGTTTGGCTGGCGCGTGCCGCGAAAAAGTGCCGCGAGACACGACGCCAAGAGCCGTTGTCCGTTGTATGAGACGATCACCACACTCACGGTGGGGCTTGTTGGTGTTGCCATGCGGCAGTATAGCGCGAGAGCGTTTGACCGTGCAGCATCACGCATGTTACCCTCTTCCTACGGCGGTGCTGCCGCGAACAGATGGAAGGAACGACCCGCAATGCTGGAGATTATTCAAACTGACGATGCGCCGAAGGCGATTGGTCCCTACTCGCAGGCGATCAAGACCGAGCAATTTCTGTTCACTGCGGGGCAGATTCCGCTCGACCCCGCCACAGGCAAACTGGTCGAGGGAGATATTCGCGTGCAGGCGAAGCGCGTGATGGAAAATCTGATGGCGGTGCTGGCAGCAGCGGGTACATCAGCGGCAAACGTCGTTAAGACGACCTGCTTTCTCGCGGATATGGCGGACTTTCCCGCATTCAATGAAGTGTACGCTCAGTATTTCGGCGACGCCAAACCCGCACGCAGCACAGTGCAAGTCGCACAATTGCCGCTCAATGCGAAAGTTGAAGTGGAGTGTGTCGCGGTCCTGTCATAGGGGTTGACGGCGGGCGAGGATATGCTAGACTTCGTCCACACGGGCACGTAGCTCAGTTGGTTAGAGCGTTCGGTTCACATCCGAGAGGTCACAGGTTCGAGCCCTGTCGCGCCCACCACGATGCTTTCACTCATGCACTGGGATTTCCCCCGCTCCGGCGGGGGTTTGCATGTTTGAGGGTGCATCACCATGCTGACCCAACACAGAGAGCCTTGCGGCTCTCTGTTCGTACGGGTGGTCGTTTGTTTGGAAGGGAATCGGGGAGTTGGCAGATGAGTAGCGAAACCGTCTACCTGACCAGTGAAGGCAAGCAATCCCTCGAAGCGGAGTTGCACGATCTTCTCACGGTGCGTCGTCCGGCGGTCATTGGTCGTATCCAAGACGCGCAAGCGGCGCGAGATGTGGACGACAGCACCACGCACGAGGAAGCGAAAGACGAGCTTGCCCAGATAGATAATCGGGTGCGGGAGATCGAAAATCTGCTGCGCCACGCCGCCTTGATCCCTCCGACGAACAGCACAGGCAATGGCAAGATCGGGCTTGGTTCGCATATCGTCGTGCGCGAGGACGAGTCAGGCGATACGCTGGAATGGTTGATTGTCGGCTCCGTGGAGGCGAACGCACGCTCTGGCAGAATCAGCAGCCAGTCGCTGGTAGGTGCCGCGCTGATGGGACACACGGTGGGTGAAACCGTAGCGGTTCATGCCCCGGCGGGTGAAATTACCTATACGATTGTGCAGGTATCGTAGCAGTGGAATTCGACGAATTACAACAGACGCGTATCGCCAAGCTTGGCGTGCTGCGTGAGCGCGGCATCGAAGCCTATCCCTTGCGCTCAGAACGGACGCTCACGAATACACGTGCAGTTGCGGAGTTCGATGCCCGCGATGGGGAAAAGCATACCCTCGTTGGGCGGATCGTACTCAAGCGCGACAGCGGCAAGATCGCCTTTCTGCGCGTGCGCGATGGTGATGGCGAGATACAGTTCCTCTGTCAGGTACGGAATCTCGGCGCGGAGAAGATGGAGATCGTGACGAAGATGCTCGATCTTAGCGACATCGTGCAGGGGTCCGGAACCCTGACGAAATCCCGCACCGGGGAAATTTCGCTCGATCTGGACGATATCGTGCTGCTCGCAAAGTCTCTTTCGCCGCCGCCGGACAAGTGGCACGGTCTCGCCGATGTCGAGAAGCGATACCGGCAGCGGTACATTGACCTGATGGTGAACGAAGACGCACGGCGGGTTGCGGTGCTGCGGGCGCGGATCGTCAGCGCGGTGCGACAGTTTATGGAGGGGCGCGGCTACATCGAGGTAGAGACGCCGACGCTGCAGCCGCTCTACGGCGGTGCGGCTGCCCGCCCCTTCGTGACGCATCACAACGCCCTCGATCAGCGGCTGTACCTTCGCATCGCGGACGAGTTGTATCTGAAGCGGCTGATCGTCGGCGGCTTGGAGCGCGTCTTTGAAATCTGCAAGGACTTCCGCAATGAGGGCGTAGATCGCCAGCACAACCCGGAATTCACGATGCTCGAATGCTACGAAGCGTACGCCGATTATCACGCCATGATGGAGATTGTCGAAGGCGTTTACAACCATGTGGCGCGGTCGGTATTCGGCACGACGATGCTCACCTACGGTGAACATACTGTGGACCTCGCCCCACCGTGGCGGCGGGTACCATTGGTGGATGCGATCCGCGAGGCGTGTGGCGTGGATTACATGGCGATCACTGACGACGATGAATTGCGCCGTCGCGCACGGGATGCGGGCGCGGATGTTCCATCCGGCATGGTACGAGCGCGTGTCATTGACGAGATGCTCAAGACCTTCGTGCGTCCGTTTCTCGCCGCCCCGACCTTCCTCATTGATTATCCGGTCGAACTCTCCCCGTTGGCGAAGCGCAAGCCGGAAGATCCGCGCGTAGTCGAGCGGTTCCAGTTCTATATCGCGGGGATGGAACTCGGCAATGCCTATACCGAATTGAATGACCCGCTCGACCAACTCGCACGTTTTGAGGAGCAAGCAGAGGCACGGGCGCAGGGCGATGCTGATGCGATGCCGGTGGACGAAGACTACATCACTGCCCTCATGCAAGGGATGCCGCCGACAGGTGGTTTGGGCTTCGGGATAGATCGGATGGTAATGTTATTCACTAACCAGCCGTCCGTCCGCGATGTGGTGCTCTTCCCCGCATTACGGACGAATGAAGGTGTGTGACGGTCCGCACACGCACACAGCGTACGGATGCCCTTGACGCCCCTTGCTGTGCATGGGAAACTGCATGTAACACCTGTAGAGGGGCGAATATTCCTTGTGTTTCATGAGGGAGGGAATAGCCGGGACGCAGAGACCTCACACAACGTGCCGCCGTGACCGACGCAGGTCACGCGCACCAGACCAGCGCAGTCGAGCATCCCAATGCGACGGTTCTACACTGCACCGATGATGCTGGTACACAAAACCGGAACCTGTATCTGGAGGAGCACACCCGTGAGACAAACACAGTCCGTTGGC
>JBBRMX010000257.1:0-5004 GCA_038230615.1 Thermomicrobiales bacterium
GCGCTGGCAATCGCACCGAGCGACCCCAATACACTCTATCTCGTCATCACCGATGGTGCAGGATTACTCACACCGAACGGTATGTTCAAGACGACGAACAGCGGTACATTGTGGGCGGCAACAGCGGCGCAACCGCCGAATGTTTTCGACGGCTTCGGCAACCCAGGCGGACAAGGTTTTTACGATATCGCCCTCGCGGTGGACCCCGCAGATGCGAATATCGCCTATGTCGCCGGTGTGAATGTTGCGTCCACAACAGACGGCGGTGCATCGTGGACGCAGGATCTCGATGTATACTGCAGCATCAGTCAGAGCCTCATATGTTCCGGGTCGGTGCATCCCGACCAGCACGCGATGGCATTCGGCGCGATCGGTACACCGCGCCCGCTCTTTCTCGCCAATGACGGCGGTATCTTTTCGTCCAGTAATGCTACGCTCGGCATCGTGGGGACGATATGGACGAGCCTGAACAGCAATCTCACGACGACGCAATACTACGCGGGCGCATCCGCGCAGAACTTCACAACGACGCCCGTCGTTGCGGGCGGCGCACAAGACAACGGCACCACGCGCACGACGAGCGCGACCGCCGCGCAGTGGAACGCGGTGCTCGGTGGGGACGGCGGCTATGTTGCGGTGGACAACAGCACGCCGACGACGATGTATGCCGAATACCAGAACGGTCAACTGCACAAGACGACGAATGCAGACGCAGGCACTGCGATTACATGGACGAATATTCTGTCGGGCTGCAACGGATCGCTCTTTATCGCCCCGTTCGTGCTCGATCCAAGCAACAACGCACATCTTGCGTTCGGCGGCGGTGGGTACGTATGCGAGACGGTGAACGGCGGGACTAGTTGGTACTTTGATCCCGTCCCGTCCGGATATATCCAGTCAATTGCCATTGCGCCTTCGAGCAGTGCGACGATCTACGCAGGGGACACTGCGGGCGGCATCTATCGCACTGCGAACGGCAACACGGGCGTTGCCGCGACGTGGACAGATATTTCTACCGGCAAGGGCTTGCCTGCTGCCCCTGTGACCTCCCTCGCGGTCTTGCCTACCTCCCCGAACACCGTCTACGCCACCTTCGGGAAGTTCGGTGTGGGGCATGTCTGGCAGACGACGAACGGCGGCGGCACATGGACAAATATTTCGGGCAATCTCCCGAATGTCCCGGTGACATCGCTCGTGACGTATGCGGGAACCGCCGGCCCGGTGCTGATCGCGGGGAGCGATGTCGGCGTGTTTGTCTCGACCGATAACGGTACCTCGTGGAATACATTGCAGGGCGGGTTGCCGCGTGTTCCTGTCAATATGCTTTTTACTGATGCTGCCCGGACAACGCTCTTTGTTGCCACGCACGGGCGCGGGATGTGGCAGATTCCGATCCCTTCCGGTATCGGGCTGACGAGTCTGAGCGTCGTCGGTGGTCCCACGGCGGGTGGGCAGACCGTCATCGTCACCGGTATCGGGTTCGGTTCGGGTACGTCGGTCTCCTTCGGTGGAATGGCGGCGACCGTTACCGCACAGACCGCAACGGCGATTACCGTCACGACGCCGGCGCATTTGGCAGGAACGGTTGATGTAAGCGTGACTTCCAATGGTTTTACCGCAACATTGCGCGGCCTGTATACCTACGGTGAAGTACTCTTTGCCCCCACACCCGTCCCGCGTGCGACCTCGGTCCCCACCGCGCTTCCTGCCCCCCCGACGCGTCCCGCCGCCACACCGATAGGGGTGCCGAGCGTCGTTCCGCCACGGCGATAATATACTCTCCCATTCCGCAGCGCGAAGCCTGTGGAATGGGAGATGTATACTTGGCGGCACTGTTCGGCGCAGATACGGTGTAGTGTGCGATGGAATGTGCAAAGGGGAGCAACGATGAAAAAAGTATTGATAACGGGCGCGAGCGGCTCGATTGGCGTCTCGCTACAGGAGTTGCTGCGCGACCGCTATGCACTGCGCTTGCAAGAACGCCCCGGTGGAAAGTCCGTCGGCCCGGCGCGGGATGGCG
This sequence comes from Thermomicrobiales bacterium, assembly GCA_038230615.1. Classification (GTDB taxonomy): domain Bacteria; phylum Chloroflexota; class Chloroflexia; order Thermomicrobiales; family JALYUS01; genus JBBRMX01. The sequence continues at coordinate 2,021 of JBBRMX010000257.1, forward strand.
AGGAAATCGTCTCGACTGATCTGACCAATATGGACGGGATGCGGGCGGCCGTGCGCGGCACCGATGCGGTGATTCACCTTGCGGCATCATCGGCAGTCAGCACGCCGTGGGACGATGCGCTGCAAAACAATATCGTCGGTATCTATACGCTGCTGGAAGCGATGCGTGAAGAAGGCGTGCGGCGCATGGTCTTCGCCAGCACAAACCATGTCACGGGATACAATGAGCTAAAGGGTCGCCCGTGCTATCCCGAAATGCCCGTGCGCCCCGACGGTTTCTACGGTGCATCGAAGGCCTTCGGGGAAGCATTAGCGCGGTTTTATGTGGACGAGCACGGGTTGGAAGTGATCTGCCTGCGCATCGGCTCTTGGCAACCGGAGCCGCAGAATGTGCGGATGCTCAGCACATGGCTCTCCCCGCGTGACATGGCGCAATTGGCGTGGCGCAGCATCGAGACACCGCTAAACTGGGGCATCTTTTACGCGATCTCCGGCAATACCCGTCGTTACTGGGACATCGGACCCACGCAAGAGATGCTCGGGTATCGCCCCGATGACGACGGTGAAGCCTTCGCGGAAAAACTACAAGGCGCCGGCTTTCACCGCGCCGCAGGCGCGTAGGGGAAAAGGAACGAGGAACGAGTTACGGGCAGAGAAGGAACGAGTGCGGTACAAGCATCGTCTCGTTGTTTCTCCACTCGTTCCTTCCCGAAGGGGGTTCGGATGCGCATTCTCGTGCTTGGCGGGACGATCTTTCTGGGACGGGCGATTGTACAGGCGGCGCAAGAGCGCGGGCATGAAGTCACGCTGTTCAACCGTGGGCACCATAACCCCGATCTCTTTCCCGATTGCGAACGGTTGCGCGGCGACCGCGACGGCGATCTTGCCGCCTTGCGCGGGCGGCAGTGGGATGCGGCGATAGACACCAACTGCAATCTCCCGCGCCTTGTACGTGATGCCGCTACGTTACTGGCGGATGCGGTGGCGCAATATACCTACATTTCGTCTGTTTCCGCGTATGCCGATCTGAGCAAAAACGGGATCACCGAAGACGCACCCTTGGCGACGATGCCCGATGCGACTATCGAGGTTGTCACAGGGGAGACATTCGGACCGCTCAAAGCCCTCTGCGAAGCCGCCGCCGAAACTGCGATGCCCGGTCGCGTGCTTGTAGTGCGCCCCGGCTTGATCGTCGGTCCGCATGACCAATCCGACCGCTTCACGTACTGGCCGTCGCGGGTGGCAGAGGGCGGCGAGGTGCTCGCGCCCGCCTCGCCGGGATTGCCGGTGCAGTACATCGTGGATGTGCGCGACCTCGGCGCGTGGATTGTTCGTATGGTCGAGGCGCAAGCGACGGGCGTCTACAATGCCCTCGGTCCGGCGAGCATACTGTCATTGGGGAAAATGCTTAATACGTGCCGTGCGGTGGGCAGGAGCGATGCACAGTTCGTCTGGGTATCGGAAGAGTTTCTTGTGGCACAGGGGGTCGGCTATTGGCTCGATGTGCCGCTCTGGGTGCCGCCGACGATGGCAGGCATTCACACCGTCAGCGCGGCAAAGGCGATTGCGGCGGGGCTGACCTTTCGCCCGCTTGCGGAGACGGTCGCGGATACGCTGGTGTGGGATCACACCCGCCCCGCGAACGAACCGCGTCGCGCCGGATTGACGCCGGAGCGCGAACGCGAGGTCCTTCGTGCATGGCACGCCCGCGCCTGACGCCACGGGGAAAGTGGGAAAACCCCGATGCACGCAACCGCGCTATCGTTGGCACTATCGAGGTGGTCGCCACGTTTCACGGCGATAGTTTCCTGTCGCTGTCATTGCGGTACGCTTCTCCCCTATAGAAGTGCGTTACAATATCCTGCGGTGCCGCGCAGATGTCGGGGCAAAAAATGGGGAAGGATCGGGCATGACGGCAGTTTCGGGCAGCACCGCATGGGACGCCGGAGTATTTCGCCGCGTGTCGGGGCGGTTTACGGCAGGTATCACTGTCATCACCACGACGCATCCCGGCGGGTTTCGCGGTATCACGGCAAACAGTTTCACAACTGTCTCGCTCGATCCGCCGCTCGTGCTTTTTTGCCTCACCAATACGTCATCGTTCACGCCGCTCGTGTCGGTATCGGGCGTCTTTGCGATCAGTGTGCTAGAGGAAGATCAGCAGTTCCTCGCTGACCGCTTTGCGAACCGCGCCCCGCTCGTTGATGCCCGCTTTTCAGATGTGCCATATCGCACCTACGAGACGGGTGCGCCGGTAGTGGACGGTGCGATTGCATGGTTCGATTGCCGGGTCTGGGCGGATTACGACGGCGGCGATCACCGCATCATCGTCGGTGAAGTACTGGCGTTGGGTGAGAATGAGGGCGAACCGCTCATCTATTACCGGAGCCGATATGCCCGCGTCGAGCGGTAAGTCGTGTAGAATATCGCCTTGTATATACTGGATTTCCCCGCCTGACGACAATAGGGCGGGGGTCGGGGGAGAAGGTTCGTTTTGAGCACCGAGACACACGCGACACACCGCGCCTATCGCAACTACACGACCTGCGGCGATCTTCGTGCCGCCGATGCGGGCAGCCGCGTAACATTGCGCGGTTGGGTCAACCGGCGGCGCGATCACGGCGGGCTGATTTTCATTGACCTGCGCGACCGCTACGGTATCACCCAATGCACGATCAACCCCGCGAATGCGCCGGATGCCCACGCTGCCGCCAGCATTGCCCGCTCGGAATTCGTGCTGGAAGTCTCCGGCGCGGTCGTGCAGCGGCCTGCGGGAGCGGAAAATGCCCACATTGCGACGGGCGAGGTCGAGTTGCTGGTGGATGCAGTGACGGTGCTGAATGCGGCGAAGACGCCAAACTCGCTATCGCGCACGAGATCGGAAATATCACGCAACTCCATACCAAAGCGGAGATCGGGCTTGTCGTTGCCGTATCGTTCCATCGCGTCGGCGTAACTCAAGCGAGGCCACGGCTTGAACAGGAC
>JBBRMX010000258.1:0-4989 GCA_038230615.1 Thermomicrobiales bacterium
TCACCGTTACCGTTGTAGATTGTCCTGCGACGATGGGTGATGGCACGCCAGAGACAGCCAATGTGGGTGGCTTGACGGTCTCGGTGAAGGTGGTCGTGGGCGTGACCCCTGCGCCAGTGGCGGTGATCGTGAAGGTGCCGGGGGTACCATTGGCGGTGAAGGTCGGGCTGAGAGCGATGCCGCTGCCATTGATCGTGGCACTCGCCGTGGTCACCCCGCCGGGGAAGGTCGCGCTTGCCCCGTTCGTGCCGGGGATGATGGTGAAGGTGACGCTGCCCCCTGCCACGGGTTCGCCGTGGGTGCTACTGAGGGTGAGACCGACAGGGGCGGCAAAGGCGGTGGTGACACCTGCGCTCTGCCCACCGCCCGTGGGGAGCGTGGCTGCGAAGCCCTGCGACTCCACCGCCCCTTTGTCGCAGGTCGTGTGCTGGGGGCGGGTGACGCCGCGCTGATCCACGTTGCCTGCCTGAGCGGTGCACACCGCGTTGTCGCCCGTATCTATCGCGGGGGAGCCGGGGAGGGGCGGCATCGTGTTGGTGCTGCCGCCGTAGTAGCCGAGCGGGGCGAGGAGCGGGTTGTCGACGATCAGGCTGTTGTTGTCCTCGTCGATCAGGGAACCGGAGCCGCCCGCGCCCCCGGCGATGATCGTGTTGGCGATCGACACCCCGTCCGCGTAGTAGATGTTGCCGCCGCCGTAGCCGCCGCTTGCGGTGTTGCCGCTCACGGTACTGTTCACCAGCGTCATATTGCTATTGCCGTTGTTATAGATGCCGCCGCCGTACCCTGCGGTGTTGCCACTCACTGTGCTGTTCACCAATGTCATAGAGCCGCATCATCCATAGCCGCCGCCGCCCACAGAGATACCGATGCTATGGATGCCGCCGCCGCCGAGGGAGGCGGCGTTGCCGCTCATGGTGACGCCGGTCAGCGTCACTGTGCCGCCGACGTTGTTGATACCGCCGCCGAGGTCGCCGTTGCCGCCCGTGATCGTGAGGGCGGTAAGGGTTGCGGTCACGGGGTTAGTGATGAGGAACACGCGCACGCTGTTGCCGCCGCTGATCGCCACGCGCTTCCCGGTGCCGTCGAGACTCACCGAGGGGAGCGCGATCGTGCCGCCCCCCCCGTCGGTGAGGGTGATCGTGGTTTGCGTGGGCGCGGCGGGAATGGCACTGCTAAAACGCACCGTCTCGCCCCCCGCCACGAGCGACAACGCACCGCGCAGAGTGCAGGTCGTGTTCGCGGCATCGGCGCAATTCGTGTCATCGGTTCCCGTTACCGGACGACCGCTCGTGTTCCCCACGTAGTACGTGGTCGCCGCCGCCCGCACGGGGAGCGAAGTCACCGCCACCACGAGCGCGAACAGCACCGCCCCTATGAGCAGCGTGATGCCTCCCGCCCGTCGCGTCCGTCGCCCCGTGGTTGCCGTGCCGCCCATGTAGTTCCCCCCCGGTGATTGTTTTTCCGCATGCCGTATGTGCGCTGAGAGCATACGATTCTACCGAGGACAACACAAGGGAGAATTGGCAACGTGCGATATTCGGGTGAGCGAAAGGATTGCACGGGGGAGAGATGTCCGGCTGTGGTATACCCCGGCGGGGAACAGCGTAGGGTGTGGTAGCATCAGCATGGAGAAACTGACCGTAAACGACGAACGAAAGGACATCCCCACCGTGCCGACCACACACGACCGCATCTTCCTCGAAGGGCTGATCTTCTATGCCTTCCACGGGGTCAACCCCGAAGAAAAAGTGCTCGGACAACGCTTTGTTGTGGATGTGACGCTTACGCGCAGCTTGCGAGCGGCGGGCCTATCGGACGATCTGAATAAGACAACATCGTATAGCGCAATTTACAAGCAGGCGCGGGACATCATACAGGGCGGGCCGTACGACCTGATCGAAACCGTCGCGGAGAAGATCGCGGCGGCGGTGCTGGAGAGTTATACCGAGGTGGAAGATGTGCGCGTCGCCGTCCGCAAGCCGGATGTGGCGATCAAGGGCAGCATCCTCAGCGCGGTCGGGGTGGAAATCTTCCGCAGCAGGGAATAGCGAGCGACGCAGGGTAGATGCGGCTTGCGTATCGCTCGCCGCTCTTCCAGAATACGGACAGTGTTCGCGCAGTGTGTGCGAGCGCAGGAGAGAGACCGAAAGGACGACGAATGCCGACGATTACCGTGCCGGATGTTCAGACGTTTGAAGTGCCGGACGACAAAAAACTCGTGCTTGCCATCGAGGATGCGGGTATTGACATCCTTCATCGCTGCGGCGGCAATGCGAAATGCACCACCTGCCGCGTCGAAATTATCAGCGGTGACCCCGGCGCGATGAACGATGCCGAGCGCGAACGCCTCGCCCGCGAAGTGGACCTTGCCGAGAACATCCGCCTCTCCTGCCAGATTCGCTGTCACAGCGACCTGACGATCAATGTTCCGTATCGCCTGAGCAGCACCGAACTCACCGACGCCGGCCCGCGCCCGACGGACTAACGAGTAGCCGTACGTCGTTTGTCGTTTGTCGTTTGTTGTGAGAAAACGCGATGCGCCGCAGAGCGATAGTCGTTATCTTTCACGAACGACAAACGATGAATGGCCGATGTGGAGGAGGTGTGAGGGATGAAAATCACCGATCTCAAATGCGCGATCATCGGGACAAACCCCGTCGTACGCATCGTCACGGACGAGGGGATTAGCGGATACGGCGAGATCGAGGCGTACAAGCCCTATCTCAAGCCGCAAGTGCTTCATTACGGGCAATTCATTATCGGGGACGACCCCACCGATGTGGAGCGCGTGATGCTCAAAATCCGCCATCGCGGGGCATTCAAGCCGTGGGGCAGCGCAGTAAGCGCAATCGAGATGGCACTCTGGGACATCGCAGGCAAGGCAGCGAACCTGCCTGTCTATAAATTGCTCGGCGGCAAAGTGCGCGACCGCGTGCGCGTCTATAACGGTGCCGTGCGAACCCCGGTGACAGAGAATACGCCCGAAGGCTACGCCGCGAACATGCGAACAATGATGGCGGCAAAAGAAGGGTTTTCGATTATCAAGCAGGGTATCGGCTTCCATAGCCCGATGCCGCGTGCGGTGCCGGACTTCTTCTATAACACGCCCGCTCCGAATGCGTTCCACGGCAACAATGAGCGCGGCTTAATTACCGAGCGCGGCATGAAGCATATGATCGCGTGCGTCACCGCCATGAAAGAAGTGATGGGCGACGGCATCGGGCTTGCGCTCGATTGCGGCCCCGGTTTCACGGTGCCGGACGCGATCCGGCTGGCGAAAGCCCTCGAACCGCTCAATGTGATGTGGCTCGAAGACCTTATCACGGGCGATTATGTGCCGTACGTCAATGCCGATGTTTACCGCGAGGTGACACGCAGCACCTCCACTCCGATTCACACCGGCGAACAAATCTATCTGCGCCAGAACTTCAAGCAGTTGATCGAGACGCACGCCGTCAACATCATCGGTCCCGACCCGTGCGATGTAGGCGGCATCGCGGAACTGAAATGGATCGCGGAGTATGCCGACCTGCACGGTATCCTGATGGCACCGCACGGCACAGGCGACGGGCTGCTCGGTCTCGCTGCATTGGTACAAGTCTGCGCGACGCTGCCGCAAAATTACATCGCCTTCGAGTACCCCACCGGCAAGCCGGACTGGTGGTACGACATCGTGGAGGGGCTGCCGAACCCCATCGTCAAAGACGGGTTTATCGAGGTATGGGATCGCCCCGGTATGGGTGTCGAACTTATCCCCGAAGCGGCACAGCAGTATCTCAGCGAGGAAGACCGCGACTTCTTCGCGTAGCACGGTGCGGCACATACTGCCCCGTCCCGCCCACTCATAGTGGACGGGACGGGGGCAGGAACACGCGAAATGCGGAGCACAGTAACAGAGCAACAGAAAGGGAACACCGAATGGCGAGTACCCTGCACGATATTCCGTTGCCCGATTTCGGCGCGGGCGACCCGCCGCCCCCGATCCCAACCGCGATCTACGAGGCGCGATGCCGCAACGCATACGCGGCAGCGGGCGCAGATTGGCTCGTCGTGTATGGCGACCGCGAACATTCCGCGAATCTTCTCTATCTGACGCACTTTGACCCACGCTTCGAGGAAGCGATACTGCTGCTCGGTCCCGCAGGTCGCCGCGTGCTGCTCGTCGGCAACGAAGGCATGGGGTATGTGAGTGCGGCACGGCTCCCACTGGAAGCGATGCTCTGCCAGTCTCTCAGCCTGATGGGGCAAGATCGCACACAGACACCGCGCCTGCGCGATGTGCTGCGTGCGGCAGGCATCGCGGCAGGGCAACGGGTAGGGTTGGTTGGCTGGAAATATCTCGAACCGGAAGAATCAGACATCCCGACCTACTTCGCGCCCGCGCTGCTCGTGGATACGCTGCGCGGGTTGCTCGGCCACCCCGCCGCCCTCACCGAGGCGACGCCCGTTTTGATGCACCCCACGACCGGGATGCGTGCCATCAACGAACCGGAGCAGATCGCCGCCTTCGCGTACGCGGCGGAGCGGGCGACGGCGGCGGTCTGGCGCATTGTCCTCGGCACGAAACCGGGCATGACGCAACACGACGCCGTGCGGCAGATGGCGTTCGAGGGCGATCCGCTCTCGTCACATGTGCTGTTCGCGTCCGGCACGGGGCAGATCGTCGGGCTAGGCAGCCCCACGGCGCAACGCATCGCGGCGGGCGATGGGGTCAGCACTGCCGTGGCATTCTGGGGCGGGCTTGGGTGCCGCGCCGGAGTCATCGCAGAGCAGAACGATGCGTTTGTCGCGCAGATTGCCGTGCCATATTATCGGGGTGTCGTGGCGTGGTACGAGACGGTGCGAGTCGGTGCGACAGGCGGCGCGATCTTCGCGGCGGTTACGGATGCGCTGGCGACAGGCGGCTTGCACTCCGCGCTCAATCCGGGGCATCTGACGAGTTACGATGAATGGATGCATTCGCCTATCGTCGCGGGAGGGACACAGCAA
>JBBRMX010000259.1:0-4971 GCA_038230615.1 Thermomicrobiales bacterium
CAGGGTATGCACCGCAGCGCACGCCGTATCTCGTCGCGTTCCCCGCCGCGTACCGGACACTCGGCACCGGCGGCGCACTGCGCGACCTGTTTAGCCTGCGGGCGTGGGGGGAGCGCGTGCAGTATTTCCTCACCCGTACCACCGCTGCTATCCCCGCGACGACGGACGCGACGGTTTTTTACAGCAAAGACATTGCCGCCCGTATCTTTTTTACCGGAAGCGGGAGCAGCACGGGGCAAACCACCGCGTCGAACCTGTTCGATAAAGCGGGCAAGGGCAAGGGCAGCGGGCAATTCTCCTCCCCACGCGGCATCGCCATCTCGCCGGACGGCACCATTACGGTAGTAGACCAACTGAACTGGCGCACGCAGCAGTTCAGCCCCGAAGGGACATTCCTGCGGGAGTTCGGCGGCATCGGGACGACGGGCGACAAGTTCGGGCAGATCAACGGCTACGCCTTCGGGCCAACGGGTGTGGCGGTCGGGCGCGATGGCACAGTGTACGTTGCGGATACGTGGAACCATCGTATCTCGGCATTCTCGGCGACGGGGCAACCACTGCGGCAGTGGGGGACATTCTTCAACGGGCAGGCGGACCCCGCCGCACTGACCGCGCACCCCGGCGATTTCTACGGCCCGCGTGGGATCGCTGTTGGGCCGGATAACTTTGTCTATGTGACGGATGCGGGCAATGGGCGCGTGCTCGTCTTTACGCCGGAGGGCAAGCCGGTACGCTCCTTCGGCACACGCGGCACGGGGCCGGGGCAACTGGACGACGCAATCGGCATCGCGGTACGGCAAGATGGGCTGGTCGCGGTCGCAGACCCGACGAATGCGCGGGTACAATTGTTCGCGGGGGACGGCACATTCCGTGCCTCGATTCCGGTGCCGGACTGGGGAACGCAGCGCGGGTTGGAACCGTATCCGGTCTGGCTGCCGAACGGTAATCTGCTGCTCCCCTCCCCCACCGCGAACAAACTCTATGAGGTAACGGAGACAGGGCAGACAGTGCGGACACTAACAGGAGATTTGCACCGCCCGACCGCACTCGTGCTACTGCCGGACAAATCGGCGGTGCTGGTCGTCAATGATGAGAACGGTACAGTGGTAAAAGTAAGTATACAGCCGTAGCGTCATATTGGAATAATGGTCGTCTCCGTCACAAAGATAGATGGTATGCCGTTACAAGAAAGGAAGCCAACATTTCTTCCTCGTGAAGGAATGGACAGCAGTACGGCGCAATGACGCGCCGGAAAGTTTCTTGCAATAGCCCGGTGAGGAGAACGCCCCGATGAGTGTGCTTGGAGGCGCAGTGCGCGACGACATCTCGACTTCCCCCTCGGTCTCTACCGCACCTACAAAGCGCACAAGCCCGTTCGGCTGGCGGTTCTGGCTCGGCATCGGGATCAGCGCACTTTTTCTCTATCTCGCATTGCGCGGGCAGGATTTGCGCGGCACATGGGAAACATTGAAACTGACGCGCTGGCGGTGGCTGATACCGGCGGTCGCGCTCTTTTTCGTGCGGGTCGGGTTCGCAGGGTGGCGATGGAAGTTTTTGCTCCATTCCACGAAGAATGTGCCGTTGCGTCGCCTTTGGCCGATCAATATGGTCGGGTTTATGGCGAACAATGTGCTGCCGCTGCGGGCGGGCGAGGTCGTACGAATCTGGATGCTCTCACGGCAAGAGCGTATCGGTCGCACGGCGGTGCTTGCGACGCTCGTTGTCGAGCGCATCTTCGACGGGCTTGCGTTGCTCGGTCTAACGGTATTTGCGACGCTGTTCGTGCCGGTGACGGGGCAGGTTCGCACCCTGACGGTGCTTTCCGCGACGATCTTCCTCAGTGCGCTGGTAGTGTTTTCTCTGGTCGCATTCTCGGCGGCATGGCAGCAGCGGCTTTTTGCGACGCTCGCCCGCTTTTTGCCGGCGCGATTCAGCACCAATATGGAGCGGCGTATCGTCGAGTTTTCCGGCGGGCTTGGCAGCCTGCGGCGGGGGCGCGATCTTGCGATGGTCGCATTTACCTCGCTGGCGTCGTGGTTGGCGGAAGTCGGCACGTATGTGTATGTGGCGAAGGCATTGCACTTCGACCTCTCGTTTACCGGGGCGTTACTGACGATGGGCGTCGCGAATATCTTCACGCTCATTCCGTCGTCGCCGGGATACGTCGGGCCGTTCGAGGCGGGGACGCTGCTAGTATTGCAGCAGATTTACCACGTCGGGGCGGACACCGCGACGGCATACGCACTGCTGATTCACGCCACGCTCTACTTCCCCGTCACGATTGTGGGGCTATATTACTACCTGAAGCAGCACATCTCGTTCAGCAAGATGGATTTGTATACTGCACCGGAGACCGCCGCGACGACGGCACCGTAGACACACGCGGCGCGATGACGCGGTATACTGTGGGGGAACGTATTCGTTCCCCCATGTAAGTAGGCGCAACCATGTTCGACTTCAATTCGCAGGATCGTGTACAGCGTCTTTTGCTCATCGCCGCAGGTACACTGATCCTGATGGCAGTGATTATGACCTTCACGCGGCAAATCATGCTCGCGCTCATCATCGCGCTGGTGGCAATTCTGTTTGCCTTTATCAGCAAGGCGATTTCGAGCGCACAAGGCGCGAAGAATGCTCCGCCGAATCTCCCCGACCATGTGGACGACCTGCGCGGGCGGGTGCGCGAATAGCGGCGGCGACGACGACGAGCAAGCGGCGAAGGAGCGGGGCAGACGATGTGCACGGCGCAACGGACGACGGTGAACTCGCAGTCTCCGCGCCACCTGTTACCGGAGGCGTCCCGATGATCGTCTCGCGCACACGCAGCAAAGCGATACCGCCGGAAGTCGAGACGGAAATTCCGGATATCGTCGTGCGGCGGTTGCCTATCTATCACCGCACGCTGGAAGATTTCCTCAAAGAAGGGCAGACATCGGTCTCGTCGAGCGACCTTGCGGACCGCATCGGCGTGACCGCCGCGCAAATCCGGCGCGACCTCTCGAACTTCGGCAAATTCGGCAAGCAGGGCAAGGGCTACAATGTCGAGCATCTCGTCGAGCAGATCGCGCATATTCTGCACATCCGCACAGAATGGGCAGTTGCGCTCTGCGGGTTCGGGCTGCTCGGTCAGGCGGTAGTGCAGTATCGCGGATGGGAAGATAGCAACCTCTGTATTGCCGCCGTCTTTGATAGCGACGCCGCAAAGATCGGTGGCGAGGTCGGGATGGACGGCCTAATCGTGCGTTCGCCCGCCGAGATCACTGAGACGGTGCGCGATCTCAAGATCGTCGTTGGCATCGTCGCCGTCCCCGCACACGCCGCGCAGCAGACGACCGATCTGCTCGTTGCGGGCGGTGTCCGCGCCATCCTCAACTATGCGCCGGTCATATTGCGGGTGCGTGAGGGCGTGTGGGTGCGCGATGTGGATCCCGTTGCGGCGATCCAGAGTATGACCTATTACCTCACGATGCCGGATGCCCCGTAAACACCGCCGCGACGCGACGATGATGCCGCGCCTCTAGACGCCGCGCCCCGGTGTGTGGCATCCTGCCGCCATGAGTACTGGTGCGTTGCGAGACAGTCTACAGGGTATGCAGCCACAGCCAATCTACGTTACCTCCGATGGCACGGGGCTGACGGCGGAAGCGGTGGTCAACTCGGCGGCGGGGCAATTCTTCGGCGCGATTTTTGATGTGCGCCGTCGCCCGCTGGTGCGGACATTCGAGCAGGTACATACCGTTGTGATCGAGGCGGCGCAATCGCGCGGGATTATCGTGCATACCATCGTGGTACCGGAAATCCGGCGGGCGATGGAGGAAGAGAGCGCACGGCATGGCGTCCCGACGGTGGACATCATCGGCGGGCTGGTAGCACGGATGGAGGAAGCCTTCGGGCTTGCTCCGGCGGGCAAACCGGGGCTGCGTGCGCCGCTAGATGAGAGTTATTTCGGGCGGATCGAGGCGATTGAATACACCGTGGCGCACGACGACGGGCAGCATCCTGAGACCCTCCGCACGGCGGATGTCGTGCTGGTCGGGGTATCGCGCACCTCCAAGACGCCGCTCTCGATCTTCCTCGCACATTTCCGGGGGTGGAAAGTGGCGAATGTGCCGGTCGTCCCCGGTGTGCTGTTGCCGCCGGAACTGGAACGGATGGATCAGCACCGCATCGTCGCGCTGACCGTGCAGCCGAACCGGCTCGTGACCTTGCGACGGGCGCGGTTGGAATCGCTCGGGCAAGACCCCGACGGCCCCTACACGAGCGAAACGCAGATTGAATCCGAGATCGCCTACGCCCGCCGCCTCTACCGCTCCGGGTATCCGTGGCCAATCGTGGACACGACGAACCGCTCGGTCGAGGAAGTCGCCCGCGAGATTATGACCCTGATGGACAGGCCGTACGATGCAGGATTGCCTGCATCCGTCTAGAAGGGAAAGTAACAAGATAAAAGTAACAAGGAGGGAAATGCATTTTCTTGTTACTTGTTGCTCATACCCCTTGTTATTTCGACTGAAGGGAGACCCCATTGGCGTATAGTTTGCCGTTGCGGAAGCAAGAAGTGGTCGCGTCGCGGGGGGTGGTATCGTCTAATCACCCGCTGGCGGGGGCGGCGGGCATCGAGATGTTCGGGCGGGGCGGCAATGCGGTGGATGCCGCGATTGCGACGCTGTTCGCGCTGACAGTGGTCGAGCCGATGATGGTGAGCATCTTCGGGGGCGGGTTCATCGTGGTGCGCGAACCGGACGGCACCACAACGACGCTCGACAATTTCGCCACCTGCCCCGCTGCCGCGACCGACACAATGTACCGCCCGCTCCCAAGTACCACTGCGTGGCTGACGGAGGGCGACGAAAACAACTGCGGGCATAAGGCGGTCGGTGTCCCCGGCACACTCGCAGGGTGGGCAGAGGCGGCGCGGCGATGGGGCAAATTGCCGCTGGCGACGGTGATGTCGCCCGCCATCCGCTATGC